>NZ_FWZT01000023.1 GCF_900177345.1 Pseudobacteriovorax antillogorgiicola | reverse complement strand
CGAACTCGGAAGCTAAGCTCCTCAGCGGCAATGGTACTGCTCTAATAAGAGTGGGAGAGTAGCTCGACGCAGCCTAAAAATATAAAAACCCTCTGGTCTCGCGATCAGAGGGTTTTTTGTATTGTCCCTCGATTTCAACGAAAAGATGCTTGCCTTGATCCCCTTTTGTGTCTAATTTTCAAAAAAATCATTTGATCTGATAGCTCAACGTAGGTGTAACTCGTTGGATAATATATTAGTCACTGGATCTGCAGGATTTATAGGCTTTCACCTTAGTAGGTTGCTTTTAGAGACTGGCTATCGTGTAATCGGTCTTGATAGTTTCAACTCCTACTACGATTTGGCACTGAAGAAAAGCCGTTCACGGATCTTATCGGAGTATGGCAACTTTAAAGAGTATCGTTCAGATATTGCCACTCGAAAAGAGATTGGTTCAATTTTTGATGACGAAAGAATTGACTGTGTAGTCAATCTTGCTGCCCAAGCTGGTGTTCGCTATTCTTTAGAATATCCTGAAGAGTACAGTCGCAGCAATATGGTAGGATTTCTTAACCTTTTAGAAGAATGTAGATTTCATCATGTTAGGCACTTTATCTATGCTTCTACTAGCTCGGTCTATGGGGCAAATAGATGCCAACCATATTCTACATCTCAAGTTGCTGAGCACCCCTTAAGCCTATATGCCGCTTCTAAGAAGTCAAACGAACTTATGGCGCATTCCTATAGCCATTTGTTTCAATTGCCTACGACTGGACTCAGATTTTTTACGGTTTACGGCCCGTGGGGGCGACCAGATATGGCTTACTTTAAGTTTACAAAGGCCATACTAGGCAAGCAGCCTATAGAAGTTTACAACCAAGGAGAGATGTGGCGAGATTTTACCTATGTTAGCGATATAGTCGAATCTATCAAGAGATTGATCCCAATCATTCCCAAGGGCAGCAGCCTCTTCGATCCAAACAATCCCAATCCATCGATCAGCAGTGCACCCTACAAAATCTACAATATTGGTAACAGCAGGCCGGTGAAGCTGCTTGATATGATTGAGATTCTAGAAGACAAGCTAGGGATGAAGGCACAGAAAAATATGATGGACATGCAGTTGGGAGACGTACCATCGACCTATGCAGATGTCGAAGATCTTGTGCAGGTAACGGGGTTTAGACCACAAACCTCGCTAGAAGATGGGATATCGTCTTTTGTAGATTGGTATCTTACCTATTATCGTCCTCAAGACGAGTAAAGTATATTGGCCTTAAGAAAAGTCAGCCTACGATTGATTTCTCGAAGGAGCTTTTTAGGATATCCATAATGTCTTCTTGGCTTTCGACTTCTTTCATCCGTGGATCCTTAGGTTCCAATAGCACTCCCTAGTCAATTCCTGGCGATTTTTAAGGGAATTATACCGCCTTTAGTTGGTATATTCTAGCTTTTGGTTGAAGTCGACCAGAAAAGTCGCTTAAAGGCGTTATTTTAAAGGGAAGAGCTTCGTATCGCCATAACAAACGCCTTTAGGCGGTTTCTGGCTGGAAAAGTACTCCTGCTTTGGGCAAATAGATTCCTCGCTAAGATCCTCTAAACGCTATATTAGCCCTCTAGGAAGAACCTCTTTTCGGGACATGAGGTCATCAGTAGAATGTGGTGGATTCAGAGTCAGGATCCTATTGAGCTACGTGCTGTAGAAACGCAAACAAACAGCTCGATCTAAGACGAAAAAATTCTCTCCACCACCAAAGCCAGCTGATCTTGCCAGTTATCCCGCGAATAAGAAAATGCACCTTCCAACTTCGAACAATCGAGGCGAGAGTTCAAAGGCCGAGCCGCAGGAGTCGGGTAATCCTTAGAAGGAATATCGTTCACCGTAACATCACCGAACCCAGAATCGAAACGACTAGCCTGGCGAAAAATCTCCTGAGCAAAGTTTGCCCAGCTGGTGAAGCCCTTGGCAGTTAAGTGATAGGTGCCAGCAAGATTTTGCTTGTTTAAGTCTTCAAGAACCTGAGCAATTGCTTGAATGGTGGCTTCTGCTATCTGAAAAGCACTGGTCGGAGACCCTATCTGATCAGCGACCACATTCAGCTCTTTGCGGGATGATCCTACCCGAAGCATAGTTTTTACAAAGTTGTGACCATGGAACCCATAAACCCATGACGTTCTAAAAATAAGATGGCGGCAGCCGCTCTCTCGAACTGCTTGCTCACCAATCCATTTGGTCTTGCCATACCAATTAACGGGCTTTGCGGGTTCACTCTCTTTTCGAGGCTTCTCACCAGAACCATCGAAAATATAATCTGTGGAATAGTGCACCAACAAGGCGTTGGTCTCAGCAGCATAGCCAGCCAAAGCGCGTACAGCATGGGCATTCACAGCCATAGCTAGAGCTTGCTCTTCTTCTGCCTTGTCTACAGCAGTGTAAGCTGCGGCATTTAGAATTAAGTCTGGCTTCACCTCAGATAAAAAGCTGAAAATCTGTTCCTGCTTAGATAAATCCAATGCCTGGTGGCGAGATCCCTGCTCAGGCTCTAAGGCAGTTGTGATAATTTCATATGAGCTGTCGCTCAGCTGTTGGCAAAGTTCGAATCCCACCTGGCCGTCAGCACCTAAAATCAAACATTTCACAGATATCACCCCTGGTATTTTGGAAGGTCGTTGTCATTTAGCTCTTTAAGCGGCGTTCCATCTTGATCCTTGTTGGATAGTTTAGGCTCAGAGACAGGCCATTGGATGCCAATTTCGGGGTCGTCCCATTTTATCGATAACTCATGCTCAGGAGCGTAGAACTCATCGCATTTGTAGGAAAAAACTGCTTCATCTGAGGTAACAACGAAGCCATGAGCAAAGCCCCGAGGTACCCAAAGCTGATGCTTATTGGTTTCATTGAGGTAAACCCCGACCCATTTGCCAAATGTTGGGGATCCGATGCGAATATCAACGGCGACATCAAAAACTTCACCTCGAATCACAGAAACGAGCTTTCCTTGGGATCTAGGGTGTTGAAGGTGAAGTCCTCTAAGTACTCCATAGTTCGACTTTGATAGATTATCTTGTACAAATTCGGCTTGGATCCCTGCATCAAAATATCTATCCCGATGGAAGGTCTCTAGGAAGTACCCTCGATGATCACCGAATATCTTTGGTTTTACGAGTTTTACGTCGGGAATTGACGTATTTTCTACGTCCATGCTTCGGCCTTTATATATTAGTTTCCGTAGAGCCTTTTCTTAGCCCAACCCTTTGTCCTGTGGCGCCTTTACTCTTAATGTGCGCGCACCAAACGTCCTCTTGTTCGATGTACCATTGGATGGTTTTACGGATGCCAGAGTCAAAGTTTTCTTTAGCTTGCCAGCCCAGCTCCTGTTCGATTTTACTGGCATCAATCGCATAGCGCAGATCATGGCCAGGGCGATCCTGGACAAAGGTGATCAAGTCCCGGCGAGAGGAGCCCGACTTGAGTGGGACTAGTTCGTCTAGGGTATCGCAGATAGTCTGCACTACCTGGAGATTGGTACGTTCGTTGCGCCCACCGATATTATAGCACTCTCCCACCCGTCCTTGCTCAGCGGCAAGGAGCAGAGCTTTGGCATGATCTTCAACATACAGCCAGTCACGAATATTTTCTCCCTTACCGTATACTGGCAAAGCTTCTCCCGAAAGCCCCTTAAGGATCATCAGTGGAATCAGTTTTTCGGGGAATTGGTATGGCCCATAATTGTTTGAGCAATTAGTGATCACAGTGGGCAAGCCATAGGTGTGATGCCAAGCTCTTACCAGGTGGTCCGACGAGGCCTTACTGGCTGAGTAAGGTGAGTTGGGTTGATAAGGAGTTGTTTCCGTAAATAGGCCTTCGTCACCTAGTGTGCCGTAGACCTCGTCAGTTGAAATATGATGAAAGCGAAAGCGGTGCCGTTGCGATGGCGGAAGAGACTCATAGTAATCTCGCGAGGCTTGCAGCAACGCATAAGTGCCCATGATATTAGTTTGGATAAATGCCCCAGGGCCATCGATAGAGCGATCTACATGAGATTCGGCAGCCAGGTGCATTATAATATCCGGCTTGTGGGCTTCTAGCAGAAGGCGCATCCTTTGGGCATCACAAATATCCGCTAGTTCGAAGGCATATCGGGTGTCGTGCTGAAAGGGCTCAAGGGACTTGAGATCCCCCGCATAGGTGAGCTTGTCAACGTTTACAACCTTCTCGTACTTTCTTGCCATCGCCTCGCGAATGACGGCTGAGCCAATAAAGCCTGCTCCGCCTGTTACCAGAATTCTCATGCTTAGCCCCGCTGTGTGTTCGAATAGTTACAAAGATAAGGGTTCTTTAGGGATTGTTCAATAAGCTTGTTCAGAGGAGGGCGGGCTATGCAGAGCTGGTTAGTTGGTCTTTTGATCAGAAATATAAGGAATTATGGTAATGCTCAAATTATCCTTTGGCTTCAGAACCAATGTTCCAAAGTATGAAGTGTCGCTAACTAAAAACCCATGTAAATATAGTTATTTAAAGTATATTAGTGAACGGTGGATCAGCTAGAACCAGATAGTGGATGGGAGAAATCCATGAACCAAGATCCAATAAATGAGAGAGGATCTCGAAGTGAGAGTGACAAGGCACGCACTTATGCTAAGGCTCTTTGGCTCTTGAAAGATGATTTGGCATTGCGGACAAAAGACCTTGCCCTTTTGATGGATCTTAACGTGCGAACATTGAGAGATGCTCGAAAAAAAGGCCATTTCCCTTGCTTATCAAATGACCGGCTTTTAAGGCTTGCTCACTTACTAGGGATCAACAAGAGTTTAGAGATTATCTTTCCCAGAAATGAGGAGATCAGAAAAAACTGGCTTCACGTCAAACGTGATCTTTTCAACGGGAAAAGCGCACTAGAAATGATTGAGGCTGACCCACTGAACTCTCTACCTAGGCTATACGCTGTCAGAAGGGTGCTCGAATTGTATCGCGTGGGTACGATTCATAATATGACCTAGTGAAATTAAGAGAGTCTCCAGAAAGCGAGGTAATTTTTTGGAGTTTGACGGTCAATCGAGAGGGTTCAAATGTCTCACTGAGAATGTGATCTTGTGTGTATTCCTGAAAACTCTTGGGTTGAAGTAAAATAGCAAGAAGAGCAGAGCCCAAAGGGCTCGCCCATGGGAATGCAGCCTAGAGCTTATACTCATAGTACCAACCGCCAATCGCGGCAAGGTAGTACTCTGGGTGTGATCCGTAGGTGTCTATGACCCTTCCGTCTTCAATGAGTGCTCGGGCAAATTGTCTCGTCGCCCCGAAAAACTTATCAACTGCCACTCTTCGGCTATCAGTAGCAGCTTCGAACTCGGTTCCCCAGGGAGCTTGTGCCACCACGTAGTAACGCTGAGGGGTGTCAAGTACAAGGTGACCAGCTTCCACAGCGCTGCCTACAATGACCTGCCTCCAATACTGCTCACCAAAAGTTCGGACATCAACCCCATTGTCAATCAAAACAACGGCAAAGTTTGCTCTCTGTTTTGTATAGTAAAATTGGGATGCCTCTTCGAAATTTTGAAACTCTGCATATTCAGGCCCCCCATTGCCGTGCCAGTGGACAAAAGAGGCGGCAAAGGCTTGACCACCTAAAATAGTGATAATAATGTAACTAACATAAGCTTCTTCATAATTAGTTATCCTTACGTAAAGTGAAATATCAGGACTTAAGAAAGACTTACATCATGTTTATTGTAAAATTATGTGCTGCAGTGTCGACATGACATTTTAAAATTGAGAAGGTTGCAATTCTTCTTATAACAAGCCTAATGTATCGATAAGAGTGCAAACTGCAACGCTGTCACTAGCGATTGAAGGTGCGACACCAAACAACGTCATCCATACCCATGCCACAGACTTTTAGGTAGCCAGGGCCTTGATATTCGATGAAGGGGCTTGATTTTATATGCCCGTCTAACTTTCCCCAGGTGCTTCCATGTCCGTAGCCACTACCTCGATGCATCCACATTACATACAGGGCGTTGTCAGCTCCCCTCACAAAAATTGCGAGGTTTTTGCCGTCATGAGCTAACGTTGGGCTTGCAACTGTCTGACCAGGTAATAACATCCATCCATTGTCGCTTCCACCTTGATTATTATTGTAATGAATCTCGTATTGGCCCACCCTTTTTGCTTTGTGAGTTACGCCTTTAAACATCAGGGAGGTCGTTGGGGCTTTCACTCCGATACCTGGCTCTCTGACCCATCCCGACCATCCTGCATAAGCTGCAGAACCAAAACTAGTTAGACCAAACATAGCAATGAGTGCAAATAATGTGCTTCTTTTCATGGCTTATACTCCTCTGAATAAATGGCTGATAAACGAAAAAATGTGCTTATGAATCAGTGCTAGATTGAGGTTGGTAAACGATATTAGACATGCTTCGAGGAAAAATATGGCAGAAAGATGATCTTTCATAGATTTCCTCGGTGAAATGCCGCAATTTTATCTACACGTCAATCTGCTTGTTCTATTTACAGACATGAGAACAATATATTGCGAAATTTTAGGATATCGATCGAGGTTTGCTTAATCTTCGGCTTGACCAAGAAAGAAGTTGCGGTAGCACAAGCTCAAAGATTGACTTGGTCGATTTAATAATGGAACTAGTAGTTGTTCAGTAAAAGCTCTCGCTTATGTATGGGTGATATTACTAGTCAACCACACGGTAGCCATTAAGCGTATAGCTCCCTCGCAAAGATCTTTTATAGTCATTTAGAGTTTGAGTGGTATACGGTTCCGATAACATCAAACGTACGCATTCCTGCTTTTCTGACTCCGAAAAGTTATCATGAAAGAGGCGAGGAATACGGTTTTTAGAATAATCGGCCATTATTTGATTAAGATAAAAAATCATATGCTCATCTTTGATGCCGTCAAACACTAAAGGGTCATAGAATGGTGCGTTGAAAAACGTTTTCGCCTTTTCGAGTTCGAGAGCAATTTCAGCATTACTCAAATCCTTGTCTAGAATCATTTTATTAGATAGCCGTACTAGTTCTTCAGCACCTAGCTTTCTGCTGGTATATAAGTAACCGAGATATATAATGGCAAATTCACCGGGGTCGTATTTGAAGACACTTCCGCGTCTTTGTAACTGTCGAATGGCTGAGTCATTTCCTGGCATGAATAGCTCGTAATATTCGCATAGATAGCCTGCAACTCTAGGCATAGAATCTCGGCTAATGACCGTTTTAGTGCTGTGCTTTTCGAGAAGCTTCTCTAGGAAAAAACAGTCCCAACCCATCATGTTTTTGCCAAGCCCTGGATTACTACTATTTCGTTCCCACCTCCAATTGAAACGATCTGCTTGCTCAAAGTCTAAGTCACAGACTTTTAGTAGTTCGTCCTGAAGGTCCGTAAATGTAGTCGTAGTCTCTTCTTGAGAGTCTCTGATAAAATAGTATTTGTAGAGAAGGTTTCCTGGATCAGCATGGTAGATTTTTTCAAAGATAAGTTCTGTTGCTGGCTCAGAGTCTTCGACCAGTTTCCTTACTTCGTTTATAGTGGCAAAGTAGTGAACTTTCCAGCCATTATAAGCAAGTCTCATAACTCCCTCTGTATCGGGAGCTAGTCTTGAGTTAATAGAAGATTCAAGTTGGCTAATTGTATTAGTGGAGGGTGAAGTATTGATGACTCGAAGCTGATCGTAATCAGTGCACCTCTCCAATGCTAGAGGCATATCAGCCATGTTCATGAAGGACCAAAGCTTAGCGAGCACGTAGAGAGTCCACTCATTCGCTTGATGATTCTCTCGAAGATTCCCAAAAGGTTTACAGATTTGTTGGTCTTGATATTGCTGGCCTTCGAATATGAAGGTGACCCATTTTTTTAATGAAAACCTAAGACTTTCCTTGTCACGTTCGTTAGCACGGTTGTACTCAGTGATAAAGTAAAGTGCTACCCCGGGAACGATAGTGTTTGTTATAGAGTTATTGGGCAGGAATCTCTCTTGCCTTGGGGAACGCCACCATTGGCCATCGTCATCTTGAGCTACTTCTACTCCCTTGCATGCTGGTTGATATCCAGCATAGCAAAGTTGGCCGTAGAAGTTGATCAGATCGTCGAGGCAATTATTTTCGAAGTTTAAGTCATCATAGAAGTTTCGAGTTCGAGCAGGAAGCATGCCTACCTCTTCGCTATGGTAGCAAGTAGGATTGAATCGCTTCTCAAGCAGCTGTGTTTGTATCGATAGGCTATCGATCGATAATAGAGTATACACCTTAATTTGATCACCCTGAGGTGAGATAATGTAGTTTGTTAGCTCATCTTGAGTGTTTCCGTAGCGTGGATTACCTGACCCAGCAATATCAAGTAGGGCTGACTTCTGCCACTTTAGACGACCTTCGGCATTTTTATAGTCATAGCTAACCATTGATCCGTTTTGGTTCACTAGAATAGATAGGCTGTTTTTCTGTACTACAGCGATAGATGGTGCTGACTCAATACAACCGCCAAAAGACTGATTAATGTTCCAGGAGCCCGTGTTCGAGGGAATTATTCTAAGGAGGTGGTCAATCTTATGATTTCGCTTCAACGCTAAATGGATAGTATCGTCGATTTGCACCAGGCTGGGCCTAGACTCAATATCATAGTGCTGGAAAATTCCTGATGAAGCCCTGTATCCAAGATCCGTTTTTTCTAGGTAAATATCAATAATATAGTCTTTTTTTGTGATGACTAGAAGGATGTTACCAAATTTGTCCTCTAGCGAGTCGACTCCCCAAACATCGTTAAGATTTGGCGGGGAATTAAGCTTAAATTGATACTTTACCGACGAGCCTGAATGAAAGCTGAGAGTTCCGTCCGCTTTTGAAATTAAAAGAACCTTTGGTGTTGAAGACCACTTACTCGATACTAAAATGGGTATTTCATCGGCTTTTTTGCGGTAAATAACCTTGTCCCATTGAGAGTACTGACGAGTGTTGAGATAAAAGGAGTTTGGAGATGTGCTGTCTAGAATATGTATTTTTCCAAGACTGTCAACTTTAGTTTGAAAGCTACTTGAAAGTGGAAAATCCTTAATTTCATAAGATGGTAATGATGCTACCACGTCGGAAAATGACTCGCAAATCTCTTCTTTGTCTACTTTTACGATATGACTACTTTCGATAGTCCGACCCTGCTGAGTTTTTGCAGTCACGATGATCTTGCATTGAGTCGCCTCACTCAAAGTGCTAGTAGTTCCTTCGAACCTTATAGAGTCTCGAATAGGATAGGGGCTAGGCGTGATCCAGTCACAATTGCTACCTTTGATCGAGTGAGTGATCTCGATGTTGTCGGAGTCGCTATCATCCGCTTCGAAGATAACAGGGAATAAACTTTGCCCTAGATAAATTCGTGATTCAAGCCTTTCAGGCTTTTTTACCCATATAGGCGGGTTGTCTGGATCAATTAATATCGAAAGATTTCGGTCGATTTTTCCACCGCTTCCAAATGTAGCGGTGATATTGAGGTTACACTCGAGAGGTGAATCGAAGGGAGTCTTTCCAGATATAGTATTCGTACGCGGGTCGATATCTAGCCAGTTGCATTTTTCACTGCTTATTGAGAATACGGTGTTTTGGTTCTGGGAGCGTAGTGATACCTCGATCGGGTCTACTAAGACTCCTTGTTGAAACGTTACATCGTAAGAGCTATCAAAGGTTTCTAGCGCTCTTGGTATGATAACAGAGATCTCATCACCGACGCACGTTCCTGTAGTCCGGTCATACCTCTCACCGTCTTTACAAAGTTGGTAGCTTTGTTCACTAAGGCTTAATAGGTTTTTATCGAGTGTAAGAAACAGATCTGAGTCTCCATTATTCTCCTCAGAAGAGTAGACTTTCAAGTCTGATAAAAGATCTGGGTATCTTAGGCAACCAAGTGGTGAAATCTCTAATTCGTTGATTGTAAAATTAGCAGCGGAGGCTACTTGAATATGCTTGCCCAACAGAGGAAAGCTATCGAAGTTGGTCAGGTAGGATGTTTTATAGCCTGGCTTGCTGGATGAAAAACCACACCTTTGCCACTGAGCAGTGCTAACTCCTTCAATTTTTTGAAGGGTGACCGGATTGATCAGCTCTTTCTTGAGGCTATTATAGTCGATAATGGTGCCGAGTGTAGAGTCAGGCGAAATACCTGAAACTTGGATCATCGTATCGACTGGGGTATCAATGGGAACTAAAACGCAGTTTTTTCGCGTCTCAAGTTTTTGGGATGCTCGCAAGCTTTGGTGTAGGGTAGCAACAATATCGCTCCACTCACCATCTCGGGCTACTTCAATGAGCAGGTGGTTGCTACTGTGATGAGAGCTTATTCCACAACGAAATAAGTACTCATCATAGCTATTACTTTGTTTAGAGCAAGAAAGTGCCGTGATAACGGCTAGCAATAGTAGGTATGGCATAGTAAGGGGTAGTGCTCGCTTCAATCGAAAACTCCTTCAAGAATCGACCTTTGTTACGCACTAATGGCATATCATGGTTGTGAGTTTTTGCCAATATAAAATTTATTATCCAATAAAACATTCTATATTAAAGCGTTAGAATAAGATCTTACAAGACTCATCTTTTATAAGATCGTCGATCTATTTAGGTGGGTCAAAATAGCTTGAAGTTAGTCTCAAAAAATCGTATCAGGTGTCGGAATAGAACCTACTGTGCTTGGTCTAAGACAGAGCAGATTTAAAAACTTACGATGGAGAAGCCATATGAATCGTATTCTTATAATAATTTGTCTAATGATTACAGATAGTTATGCAAGCGCCGATACTGCTGAGCTTGAGAAGGTGATCGCCGTCCAGCAAGCAACCATTGAAAAACTAAGAAAGAAGTTATCGGAAGTCATCGGGACAGATGGCGAATGGATTGGAAGTCCTAGTGGCTTGAAAGGCGATAAAGGCGATAAAGGTGATAAAGGTGATAAAGGTGATAAAGGTGATAAAGGTGATCGCGGAGCAACTGGCGCTCAAGGGCTTAAGGGAGACAATGCTAATATCAACCAATCACGCTGCACGTGGAGAACTTACGGGACATCAGGTCACAACGGTGGCACGGGGCAAATGGTATCTGGTGTTTGTGCGGCTGGAGAGTACATGGCGGGGTTTCGTCATAAGACTTGGGGCTCAGCAGCAACTTATGCGCAGGCTCTGTACTGTTGCTCGGCTAGATAATTCGAGAGTGGCATATTATTGAGGCCTTCTAAAGGCTAGTTTCCAGTGAGTCCTATAGCGATTAAGCAGTGATGGGACTCGCTTTAATCCGCTGACGTTCACCTTGATAAACTTGTAGGTGTTGCTCCACCATAGACTCCAGGCTAAATAAGCTAGCCCCTTGTTGCAGTTCTGAGCCAAGAGACTCAAGCAATTCATCATTATTCGAGAACGTCTCCAAGCCTTGGAAAATATCCTCGCCACTGGCCGGATGCTTACATAGAGTAGGTAGGTGGGGCCAGCTTGGATATAGCTTCGATAGTATGCCAACGTCAGTTCCGAAAACTGGCAGTCCGATAGATGCTGCTTCGGTGAAAATCATTCCAAAAGATTCATAGCGGCTCGGGAAGCAAAGAATGTCATGTTTGATCATCGCGTCAATGACATCGGCTTGATGCCCTTCAAAAGTGACTTTATCATCTATATTCAGCTCAGAAACTTTCCGTGACCAATAGTCTTGCTGAGGGTCTTGTCCGATGATAGAAAGTTGCCACGATAGATTTCGCTTTTTCGCCATTACCATGGCATCGAGAAGAGGCTCAAGCCCTTTTCGCCGATGGTTATTGCTAATAAAGATGATCTTAAACACTGAGTTTTTGAGTCTTTCTTTGCGCCAAGATCGGCGAGCTGCCGGAGATGCGTTTTCGATGGTGATCACATCTGCTTTTGGGTGGTAAGTTTTGATTCCGTGCGTATTGTAATTGCTTACGGATATCGTTTTAAGTTTCTGTCTAAAGTTAAAGTATTCGGTACATATTACCATTGCATGTATGGGGTTAAGAATAGCTCGTCCGAGTTCTCCATAGACAATCTTCTGCTTTAGGTATTGCGCGTGACAAGCATGGGAAGTAATAACGTCACTTACCAAACTATTGCCCCCACCCACATTATGTACTAAACCGTCAGGGTTTCGCCTCTTCCAGCGCCATACCTTAATACTGGTGAGAAAAAGAGTGGGAAGAAAAGTCAAAAATTCATACTTAAAGTTTATGGCAAACATCTTATGATGGTAGTCACGGTAGCTGCCCTCATAAGAGCTGTTACTTGACCAGATTTCAAAAGGAATCTTCTGCGCGATGAGTTCGTCGAGAATGGGAGCTAGCAGCTTAGAAAAACTATTTCGATCTTCGTCAAAGAAGGGTAGGAGATAGAGGATTTTCACTATGAGATCTCGTTGGCAACATGCATGTAGTGGTCAAGGCTATTGCTTAACTGCGAGCGTGCACTAGTCTTTCTGACAAGGTAAATGTTAACATCCCCCGGAGCAAGATAGCCCTTCAGCACTTTGCTCATCAAAAACTGGACCGGAGCGAGAAATTTTTTCTTAAGGCTACTATAGAAGCTTCCCGCAGAAGTTTGATGGACAACTTCAAAACCAACAATTTCAAAAAAGATCTTTATTTGATGGTCAGTAATTCCGTGAATATGACGCTGATCGATAAAATCGCTATAGCTAAAAGACTTTAGCTCTCCCTTAAGGAGGAACTTAAGGCGTGACATGACATTTTGAACGTTGGGAGTTGTGAGCAATAGGTGTCCTTCTTTGTCGAGAAGGTTATGGATCTCCCTTAGAAAGTGGAGTGGGCTATCCAGATGCTCGATGATCTCAATAGCAGTTACGAGGCCATATCTCTTTTCAACGAGGCTGGAAAAGCTTTGATTAAGATCCCAATCAAAAAAACTCCTGACTGGAAGTTTAAAGTCTTTGCTATGTAGTTCGCTCACACTTAAATCAGTGAAACCAGAATCGACGAATCGAGCCGTAAATGCACCATTTCCAGCTGCTAGGTCTAGGCAGGAGGTGTCTGCGGAAAAGCCGTGCCTTTTGACAAGCTGCCATGCTGCCTGATGGGTTCCTGGTGCTGCTTTTTCCTTCAGCCCGTTGAATTCAGAGTGTTGAAGCAAGAGTCTAACCTCATCAGGTGATACGTTTAATGTAACAACTCAAGTCTTAGATGACCCCTTCCCAGGCTTCAAGAACAATTTACAGCAAGGAAGCTCAAGTAGAAGAAAACCAACAAAAATAAATTACTTAACCAACTCTCTACCTCAACGCATAAATATTCCACCCCTACACCACAGTGTCAATTAGTCGCGTATTGCGAAAAAATCGGGAAGTCTCCATTTCGTTGTTAGAAAATCACAAAACCTCAGCTCAATACACAAGCAAATAGTAGGTCCACTTGAGATATTCAGTGAAGACATGCAAAAAATCGCTCTCCTTCCCCCACCAGGTGGCAGGGGGGGGAGTAGGTAGGGACTCGATCTTGATGGGTGTGGTATTTTGTCGCTCGATGATCCAAGTTGCCCTGCTTGAGTGAAACCAGCTAGTCACAAGGATCAGCCTCTCGGCCTCTGGATTGATGGTTTGGATGTGCTCTAAAATGAGCTGGACTTCTTCTTGGCTTGAAGTGTTGGCAGAGTCTGCCAAAAACTCGATCTTGTCATCTGGCACCTCTAGGAGCTTGAGAATGGAGAGGGTTGCCTGACCATCAGGCATACGGAAGCCCATCTTCATAGCCTTTGTTTGCTCAGCTTCGGCAAAGATGATTTTTTTAGCATAGCCTTCTTGCAAGAGCTTGGCAGCGTGCTCTGTGCGGTCGGACACCCCACCCATCATGATTAGAATATAGTCTGCTCCTTTTTTGGGCTGATCATCTCGGATCAAGAGGTGCATTGGCATATTCAATATTTCGATACGATAGGTAAACCCAATAATAAGGGAGAATATAAGGGCAGTGGCCGCAATGGTAAGCTTCTTCATCAATTCCTCGCAGAGTGGTTTTTCAGCACTATGCGTGAATCTCAAGCCTGAATCAAGCAGGAGGCCGGCTCCCGTTATTCGTAAGGAGGTAGCTGATCACTAGGAATCACACCTTCGTCGATCATACGATTCATTTCTTGCACCAGCTTGCGATGAAAGTTGTATACCTGGCGCTTGTAAGCAACGGGGTCATGGTTTTTCTTTGGGGGGTAAAAGGCGCGGCTGAGATAGTGATCCAGCTTTACAGGCTTTGGCATCACAGTGGGGCCAAGCCCTCGGGCTAAGAAAAATGGCATTTTAAAGTTTCTATAGATCCAGTCTGTAACCCCGTTCTCATAAACCGTGAAAATATCATCGGCCTTAGGGCAAGCCGCAAGAATTACAGGAGCGCCGGAGTCGATGGCTAGTTTTGCAAAGCCTTTACGCTTGGTCCATAGGACTCGGTAGCGATCAGTGGATGGTCTCAGGGACTCCTGCATGCCCCCAGGAGCCAGGTAGAGTATTTCTCCATTAGATAGCAAAGACTGAGCATTTTCCTGGCTGCCAACGATGCAGCCCAGTTTTTCCATCAGTTCCCCTAAACCAGGGATGCGGTAGAATGCACGATCGATCAGTGCCCGAGGGAAGCGGTGCAGCTTCTGATAAACAGCGCTCATCAGTAGAGATATGTCATAGGTCGCTAGGCTATGGTTACAGGCAATAATCACCGGACCGCTTGCTGGGATATTTTCAAGGCCATGAACCTCATGGCGATGATATAAACGCAAACCTAGTGTGATGGGCAATAGCTTGAGTTGAAGCTCTTCTTGCATCGTTCGTGTCGGACCTTTTTTAATGCCTTACTCCCTCTCTTTACTCCCGTTATGTAGGGAATGCAAGTTGCAGCTGGCTGGAGTCAGAGTTAAAGGTATAGAAAAAGCATACCAATTTGTTACAGCGTAACAAAGAGGGTGAATTTTCCCTCCCCTAAGTCAGCGCCACCAGAGACTTTGCGAGGGTCGGACTAAATCTCGATGGTTCCTTCAAATACAAACTGGGCTGGCCCTGCAAGATTTACTTGATCATCTGCAGACTCTTGCTTGCAATAAAGCAAGCCACCAGGCATAGCGACCCCAAGCCACTGGCTACGCTCTACAAGGCCTGAGTCAAGGGCAAGTGCAGCAACCGCGCAGGCACCGCTGCCACAGGCCATGGTTTCCCCTGCGCCACGCTCCCAGACGAAAACCTGATAAAGATCATCAATTGCTTGGCCCAACTTGTTTCCAGCTTCAGTTTTCAGCTTATTGTCAACGTCCTGAGTTACAGCGAGGTGAACATTGATGCCGTCCCAAAAGGCAGATTTTTGAAAAGCTGGGCCAACGCGCAGCAGCAAATCGCGGTCTGCTTGGTCGAGAAAGAACACCAGATGCTGATTGGAGATGTCGATGATTCCCCAGTCTCGTTTGAGCTGTGGAAGCTTGAGTTCGTCAGCGATACGAGACACTTCTTGCTTGGCGTCTTCGTAGAGCTGGCAGTCCTGGTTCAGCTTAGGGTGGCCCATATCAACACTGACCAGAGGCCAGTGATCCTGAGTCTCTAGTTTGCCGCGACCTAGGAAGCGACAGCTCACGCTCGATGAGCGAAGGTCCATAGCAAACCCCTCAGGAATATCCCGCGGGGAATAGTAGCGATGTCGCTTGAGAACGCTAAGTGCGGCACAGCGAATGCCGTTGCCGCAGGTTTCCGCAATGGAGCCATCACTATTTATGATTGATAAACGATCGGGGAATATTTGTTCTCTTTCGGAAATATGAAGGACAAGGATGCCATCTGCCGAAACACCCGAGCCATCGCGGCTACAGATTTCGGGGGCCTGGCGTACAAGGCTGTCGAAGATCAGTTCATCATCGCCTAGCAACCATGTAAGGACAAAGTCGTTTTTCGCACCATGCCATTTTTCAAATTTTAAAAACATCCATCAGACTCCAATTTCAGGGTTCACATCTCCACAGAATTTATAACCCCGACCCCTCACGCTTTTCAAATACTCTGGCTTGGAAGGGTTGCGTTCGATGTATTTACGTAGGCGCATGACAAAGTTGTCCACTGTACGGGTCTCAACATTGCCATTCACACCCCACACCTTGCTCAGAAGGTGTTTTCGCGTGAGGATGGTTTCAGGATTAAGGACAAACTCATTGAGAACCTTAGCCTCCAAAACAGTCAGTACGTGGTGCCCTTGGCTACTATTCAGTTCCAGGCTATCCATATCCCAGGTGATGTCTCCCCAGGATAGTTTTGAGTTGGCTGGCTTCTGGCCTGGAGAGAACAGATCGCTCCGATCTGCCATGCGGCGGATGCGCAGAAGCAGCTCCTTGAAACTGAATGGTTTTGTCATGTAGTCATCTGCGCCTCGTTCTAGGCCTTGGATCACATCCTTTTCTGCAGCTCGGGCGGTGAGCATGAGAATCTGTGTGACCTTATCCTCTTGGCGAATGATGCTGGCGACTTCAAAGCCGTTAATCTCTGGCAACATGATGTCCAAGATGATTAAGGTAAACGGGCCTTCGTTACGAAAGCATTCTAGGGCTTCCTTACCGTCGCTGGCTAACACCACCTCATAGCCTTCTGATTGAAGATTGAACTCAATATTGAAGGCTAGGTTGGGCTCGTCCTCAACGAGCAGTATTCTTTTCTTTGCTTCGGTCATCTTTGTCTCCTATTTGATCCCTTTTAAACATTTTGACCGATAAACGGGGCGTTCTGGTTCATTAGCACGGTTGAAAATCCCTTTCTACGGCGTTTTACCAGGGGGACTGATATTTTTGACTAATGCGGTCTGCAATTAAATTGCGTGCTAATAGCTTTGGTCCCGAGAGATCACGACATCTGCAGGAAAAGCGACATAAAATGTTGAGCCTTTACCGACGCCTTCGCTTTCGACCCAGATGCGACCACCCAGGCCACGGACCATAGAGCGCACGATGTAGAGCCCCAAGCCCGTGCCGGGAACAGCATTTTTTGTAGCTCTTGGAGTGCGGTGGAACATATGGAAAACTTTCCTCTGATCGCGTTTATTGAGGCCAAAGCCCTGGTCTTTTACAGATAGCCACAACTCGCGATCCTGACGTTTAGCACAAACTTCAATCAAGGAATCTTTGGGAGAGTACTTCACAGCATTTTCTAGCAAGTTGCCAAATATCATGGTGAAAGCGAGACGAATGCCTCGAACTTTCATATGTTCCGGGCAGATAATCGTAAGCCGGTTTTTGAGGTGGCGATCCATATGGGCTGCTCGATCGACGCACTTGAGAATGGCTTCTTTAAGGTGGAACGTCTCCAATTGGGTTGTGTAGTCTAATATGCCGCGGTCAAGGCGTGCTGATAATAGAATCCGGTCCACGAGCTGGGTCAGGCGCTCTAGGTCCCGCTCTACCATTCCCATGACCTTAGTCTGGATTCTATCAGGAAGATTCGGGCGTTGTAGGGTCTCAAAGCTTAGTTGCAAGCTGGCAAGTGGAGAGCGAAGTTCATGGGTGACGCTGGAGACGAAGGACTTTTGCTGGCGCAAGAGACTACCCTGCACCTGGGTGAAAATGAACAGGACCACTGTCCCAACTAAAATCATCCCTAGCAGAATACAGCCGATGACTAAAGTCATGATGCCCGTGGTGCCGGTAATTGGAGTGGTTCCCATGAGCTTTGAGAGCTGGGCCAGTGTTTCCTTTTGATTTAAGAACCATACAACCCAAAGCACTACAAAGGAGATCCAGACAACCTGAAGAGCTACAAAGACCACAATGGGATGGGTCAAGCGCTTGAGTATGGAAATCGCATTCTTTTTAAATCCGCCCAGCATAAGGACCTCGTCACTATGGCGTTAATGAAGCCGATAGGCTGTCGTCCTTTTAGCTGATACGACAAAAATGTTCAAGCTCAGGTCTCGTGCTTGTGTTGGGCGGCAAGAGCGCTGCGTACCCGCAGGGCTTGGCGATTGAGCTGCCGACCCACCACACTAGTGAGAAACTGTGTGAGCAGGTGGTTCTGGTTATCAGTCACGTATTCAAAGGATACGGAGACCTTTGTGCCCGATATGAATACCCGTCTTACCTTCGCTGATACCTTTATAAAGTCGCCGTGGTGGTGGTCCAGATGGTCGCTGACTGGAATGGATAGCTTCACCTGATCACCGACTCGGAAAATGATTTCAGCATCTGACTCCAATACGGCCCCATGGAGACTGAGGTCGATGATGTGCCCTTCGATCATAAGATCTTTTGAAAGCAGGAAAAAAGAGACTGGAATAAACACATTGTAGCGGCGACTACGGCGGCGGTTCTGATCCTCAACACCAGTTTTGATACGGTTGAAAATTCGCGTTCGGGCCATGCCGGTGTAGACGATGTATTCGTCCGTCTCATGGTAAAGTAGAAGTTCTTTGTGATAAAGGTTGACCAACTCGGGAGCGTTTCGAGTTAGGAATAGAACGGGGATCAACTCGTTGCGACGCTTCTCTT
Source organism: Pseudobacteriovorax antillogorgiicola (assembly GCF_900177345.1). Lineage (NCBI taxonomy): Bacteria > Pseudomonadati > Bdellovibrionota > Oligoflexia > Oligoflexales > Pseudobacteriovoracaceae > Pseudobacteriovorax > Pseudobacteriovorax antillogorgiicola. Next base: position 116,589 of record NZ_FWZT01000023.1, on the reverse strand, counting down.
TGAGAGCTTTCACCAGCCCAAGAACCACATGGATGTCATCGAACTCATCATCAATCACGAGCAGGGAGATATTCCTTCCGAATTGGCGAGATAGCTCTTGGGGGCTCTGGGGCATGGAAGTGGATAAGGTGCTATAGGTTTTCTTAACGAACTGCTCCATAGCTTGAGCCAAGTCCATATCGAAGTTGTCACCTAGAGCAAAGATTACATAGTTTTTCCGTTTGCGACGAGGGCCGGTAAGGTAGTCCTCGATCTTACTTTGCTTTTTTTCCTCAGGGCTTGCCGATTTTTGTTCTTTACCCTTATTTTTGTCCATGGTTGCTCACCTGCCACTGGGCTACATATTTAAAGAATGAAAACGGCTCGATCCGAACTCCAAGCAGCTTTCGTTGGTGCCCAGCATGATGCTTTAAAGTCCAGAGAAAGGTGTAAGGTGATTCTTCAGATATAATGCTGTGAAGCTTTTTATAGATGGCTTGGCGTTTGTCAAAGTCATTGGTGCTGCTGGCCTCCGCAAGCATGCTATCCACTCTTGGATTTTGGAACGACACGAAGTTGTTGCCCCAGGCTCGTGCACTTTGGCTATGAAAGAGACTGGTGATGTTGGATGAATCATCAAAGTCCCAGGAGGCTATGGTAAGGTCGAAGTCATGCTCACCTAGGACTTTGGCTTTCCATACTGTCCACTCCAAAAATTTGAGTTCTACTTTGATCCCGATTACCTGCAAGTAGTTTTGATAGGCCAGCACAATGCGCTTGGTCATCTCGCTTTCCCCAGCCAATGGAACAGCAAAGGTCAGCTGAATTTCCTGTCCTTTTGTGTCTTCCACAAAACCATTGTTATCACGATCCTCAAAACCAGCTTGCTTGAGCAGCTCACGGGCTCGATCTTGGTTAAATCTATATCCAGGTACGTTCAAGTTATATGCCCAAGACGTAGGGGCGAAGGGCCCCGTAATGAGGTGTCCCTTGCCTTGAAAGAATGCGTCGAGCATTTCTCTGCGATCGATACTATAGTTGATGGCTTGGCGGATGCGCTTATCTTTTAACTGGGGATGGTTCATGTTCATCGCAACAAACGAGAAATTTTGCGCATCGTAGGGAACTAGATCAAGGTTACGATCGCCACCGACTTCCTTGACATCTCTAGGGCTGATATAGGTGACAAGATCCAAAGAACTGTAGAGCAAGGATTGCGTCATGATACTGTTGTCCACAAAGGGCTTCATAATAACTTCTGTAATGCTCGGGAGCTCTTTGAAGTAGAAAGGGTTTCTTTTTAGCTGGATTTCTCCCTGAGGTGTGCTCTTAACAAAGGCGAAAGGCCCTGTGCCTATTGGCGTGCGGTTGAAAGAGTGATCCCTAGTGAGGCTTTTGGTGCTTTCTAACTTGTGGTTGGGGAGGACCTTAAACATAAGAAACTTAAGGGGTTGAGCTAAGGCGCGGTGGAAGTGAATTCTCACCCGGTGATTGGAAAGGACCTCAACTCTTTTGAGCACCTGAAATCGCTCTGCGTTGGGGATTTCGCTGTTGGGGCTCTTGATTAAGCGTAATGTAGTGGCAATATCTGCGGCGTTAAGAGGCTTTAGAGGTTCCTTGCCTTCTTTATGCCAAAAAACCTTTTCTTTTAAAACAACATGAATTGCGCTTCCATCATTCTCAATGGTCCAAGACTTGGCTAGGTGAGGTTCGTAAGTTCCTCCAGGGCCTGTTGTTACTAACGAATCGAATAAGAGGTCAGCCAGCCGGTGACCAGCTGATTCGTGGCTGGTGTAGGGATCGAAGGCTTGTAGTTTGGTGTTCTCCCCATAGACCATGCGAGTCGATTCTACACCGAGAGATGTTGAAGATAGCGCAATGAGTCCGAGGCTCAAAATATAGGATTTCACAGATTCACCCTTTCATGGCTAATGCGGTGAGAATGGACAATGTGTTTGCTTCTGCTCCTAATACTAGCTAATCTGCGTCGGCCTTGGATTTGATGGCCTAGATTTGTGAGAGCTACATAAACGCGATCCCAGGCCCCTACCTGAGCTCGAAAACTTAACACCCCAAGAGATGACATCATCATGTCGCGATTCATCTTAGTTTTGGTATTGATGTGATAGGCCTTGCCGACCCTTAAATCGTAGGCATAAATTGGATTGAATCGGCTTGGGTCTCGCTTGACAAAGAAAATCTTAGAGCTATCAGGGGACCAAGCTGGCCCAGTATTGAGGTCTACGACTACGTCTTCTGCTATTACATAGCGATTCATGCTCGTTTCGTGACTAGTCTCACCACCTAGTGGTAGAACGTAGATATTCCAGTGGCTGTTTTGGCTACCATAGAACGCGACCCACTCTCCTGAGGGTGATACCTTGGGTCTTAAGTTATCGTTCGGCCATTGGGTCAGCATTTGGGTGCGTCCCCAACCTTTTTGGTCACGGCGTCTGACTACGATTTGATGAGAGCTTGATGGGCCGCTCGTGTATACGATGCCCTTGCCCTTTGGAAGCCATTCCGGAAATAGTTCGGTGTTTGGGCTATCGCTGATTCGTTGCACATTCTGATCTTTAAGCTGCAAGAGGTAGATGTCTCCATTACCAGAACGAGAACTTACAAACGCAATTTCGTCTTGAAATGGGCCCCAGGTTGCATAGCCGTCCTTGCTTGGGCTTTGAGCCACAACTTCGGGACTATTCTCCACAGAGCCCACATAGATATTGTACTCTCCCACTCCGCCATTGGACATGAAGGCATACTGCTGCTCGGTGGGTGACCAGGTAAGTCCAGAGTTGTAGGATTGGATGCGAGATGCAATGATTCCATCAAGAAACGATCTCTGTCTTTTTCTCTGGACGGTGAGATTCTGATGAAATCGTCCAGTAAGTTCACGAATATAGATCGATCGGTGCCGATCATTGCTTGTTTCATAGCTAAGATATTGCCCATTGCGAGACCAACTCAGGTTTGACTCATTTTGTCTATTTTTTTCTGTAACGAGAGGTTTTACCTGGATTAGTCGGATACCACGCCTTGCCTGAGATATTGTTGGAAAACGCTTTTGAAAAGAATCACTCCTTGGGAAAAATTGGAGCAAAAAATCGGGGAAATAGGAGCCGTCCTTTGCTTCGAAGGCTTTTTCTGCGAACCAATTGTCAGGCAAGCTGGAGCAAGATGAAAGTCCCCATCCCGCTATTGCCACAAAGATGGCTAAGCATCGACTCATAGGTTTTGTCTCTTAGTTCTGTTGAGAGCGACCTCAAGCTGTTTTAGATAGACATTGGCATTCTTGATCATAGGGGTTTTGCTCTCTTCAGGTTGACGGTTGGCGAGTAGTTGTCGCCAGTGGGTTTCTGCGCCTTGTAAATGCTGAGTTTCCTGGGTAAGAGACCAAAGTTCTTGGTGACTGATAGCAGTATAGTAGAACAGATTGTCGAATGCTTGTTGGTAGTCGACCTTCTTGATAAAGCGAATATGAGGTTCAGCCTGGGTTAGAACCTCGATGGCTTTGCGAAAGTGTGGAGCAGCAGCGTCTTCGTTGCCCTCCTTGAGGAGGCTTTGTCCTGTTAGATAGAGTGATACTCCTTCATTGATGTGGCTTCCGATGAAGCGCTTGTCTCGATAAGACTTTACTTCTGGGTGGTTTGTGACGCGATGAAAGGCAGCAGCGGCTTTGGCTGCTTGATTGAGTAGGGTCATATAGATCACGCCCGCCTGATGCTGGGCATGAAGATAGTCAGAGTGTTGTGGGGGAACCTCTTCAAGAAGTTGCACGGCCTCCTGAAATCTACCGCTGTTCACATGCTGGGTTGCCTTACTTCTAAAGTCCTTCTCCATGGTGATTTTTCGATCACCTGTAAGGTCGAGCGTGCCTTCTTCAAGCTCAAGAACCTGTTTGAAGTTTTTGAGCCCTCCTTCTCCTAGTATTTCGAGCTTGACGAAGCCGCTGGGTACGGCCACAGGTTTCTCAAAGGGAGTTTTTCCAACAAACTTCTTATCGATAAACACGCTTAAGTTTTGAGGTTCGGTGTCGATGCGAAGATATGCGCTCACCCGCTTCAAAGGGATCTCAACTTTGCCTGTGCGCCCCAGTTTGGTTTCTTTCTGAAAGGTTTCATAACCATGCTTGATGACCTTTAGCAATCCTCGTCCTGTTTTGTGATTGCTGCTGAGAAGGCGGCCGTCTTCATCGGTTGCTCCGATCCACTCGCCTTGGAAATAGATATTAGCTTGAGAAAGGTCGCGATTTTGATCAGGATCGGTAACGGCGAAGGTCATTTTGTTTCCAGATTCCCCTTGATGCCTTCGAAAAACCACTTGATCACCAATATCGATGATGGACCGTGCTTCGGTATGCAAGACTTTGGCGCGACTGCTATATTCTCGAACTTGTGTCGCTTCAAGGCTACCGATACGGGCATGACGCTTCTTCTGGCCTTTTAGGTCGGACTGGAGACCATAGACATCAAATTTGTCTCCCGGTTTAACCGAGTGCCCTTCGCCAAAACCGAGGTTGATAGTAAATAATCCTTCGGACTCATCGGTAATACTACCTTCAAATGGGAAACGTCGTAGAATCTTTTTACTCAGCATTTCAACAGATTTTTGGATTGCCTTGCGATCACTGAAGCTGTCAAAACTTTCTTTGCCCGCGGCAAGTACAGTTCCTGAGCTATCGATAAGTGATAATTCGAGAGTCATCGGGCTATGAACAACTACAGTTGGTAGCAGTACTGCATCTATTTCTGACTTTGCTTCATCGTCATTCCAACCTCCTCGAATCTTACGTAGCATTTTACTTGTATCGGTTTTTTTTAGCATCAGTTCGTTATTTACCGCGGCGAATGAGGCTGAGTTGAAGAAATGGCGTTTTAAAGACGACTTGAGATGTTGATCAAGATTACCTGTGAACGTTGATAGAGTCTTGCCTTGCAGTCGTCCAGCAATCTGGGCTGGCATAGTTGCTATGCGAACTGGTTCCGGGCTTATCGGGCTAAAGTATTTTACGAGGGAAACGTTGCCACCCACAATATAGTCTGTTTCAAAGTCTTGAGGGAGGTGCTGACGAGTCTTAAGGCCAATTTCGATTAAATCTCCTCGTTTGCCACGATAGGTTGTTGAAAAGAAGCCAAACTCATCGGTTTCACCAACTTTTTTCTTGTCAATAGTGATAGTGACCTTAGTTAGACCGCGTCGATAACTATAGTGGTTTGTGAGAGCAAAAACATCAATACTATGGCCTGGCTTCAAATCACGGTGAATTTTACCGTTGTTGTCGAAAGTCGTCTCACCAAGAGAGCTAATATAGTCTCGTTTGCGAACGAGGTACGAGTATTGAACCCCAGGTTCAAACCCGCCACGTAGCTGGCAGCGCCCCATTTTATTGGTGATGCAAGCCTCCTTGAGTTGGCCGCGTTTTTTGAGGCCATAGAAGATATGAGCCTGTGAAACTGGTTCACCTTTGCCTCTAACATAGAAGGTAAGCACGGGAGGGCTTGTGGTTGCTAAGTTTGATGCTGGAGCTAGAATCTCAGTGTCAGGCAGAGCCTTTTTCTCAGAACCAGCCTCTTCATTTGCTATGACTGGGGTAGCGATGCTTAATTCGGGGGATTCCCTCTTAGGGTCTTGTTTCTCTAGACTTTCAATAGTTTGCTCACTAGCGAGATCTGACGATTTCTCCTGATTTTCAGGCCTGTCAGTAACTTGGAGCGAGCTTTCTGGATCGGTCGCAACTAGGTTCTCGTCAGAAATATCTTCTTGAGTAGATGGATTGTCTTCAGAAGAGAGAGGTTCAGATGAGTCTTCATCTGATTTCTCAATCCCTGGCTTAGGTACCGAATAAAGAATGGCTTTGATGCTGAGATCTTTTTTATCTTCCGATAGAACCAGATTTTCGTAGTAAGGAGCGTAATAGAGGTTTTTACTTTCTTTGCGAACTTCGAAGAAAACTCGTTCACCAGGTTCGAATTCTTTTTGAAAGACCAAATATCCTTGGGAATTGCTGCGGCCTTCAAAGGATTTGTTTACATATACTTGGGCATTGGTAATCGGTTTTTTACGCTCGTTAACAGCCCTAATGGTGACGTTAATGGGGACTGATGTTTTCTTACATGAACTGATTAGGATCAGTATTGTCAGGGAATAAATGGATTTATACGTCATGGTGCGTCCTCATATACAAGTTCAAAGCCTAGGGGGATTGATAATGGCTCCGCCAGATCCTTGATCAACGGTGATGCCGTTGTAGGCCTCGATGGCCTTTGAACGCTTAGGGGGAAGAGCGACTGCCTGAATCTCTACCTGCCTATCCTCGGTGATATCAACGGTTAAGGAGTTCGATTGGTAGCCGGGAATCAGAGGCTCGATGAGATATTGGCCAGGCTGAATCTCCTCTTGAGTCTCAAAAAAGCCATCGCTACCAAAGTCCACAATTTCAGAAAAACCTTTTTGATCCAATCGCGACACATTTACCTTGCCTCGTTCAGCTTTGATAGGTTTGCCTTCAGGGCTTACGACATAACCCGAGATCGTTGTGCGACACGAGCTGAGAATTAATGTAAAACCGATTGTTATGAGAAACTTCATCGAATATGCCCCCGTTTGATCCAAGCCACAGAATGGGTTTTGGGTAAATATATAAGTACGAACGGTCCTTTATGGTTAAGAGCTTTAAACCGATAGCCAGCTGGTAAAGATACATCGATTTTTTTCTTAGATTGGTAGTCATAGAGTGCGGCCCCCGGCTTGCTAACGAAAACGTTTGGAAGGGCTTGAGACGAAAGTTTGATGTGTTTTTTTACACCTTTTGCTTTGGAAAGAGTTTTTCTATGAACCCAACCCTTGGCACCAGACTCCGGGGAGACGACTTTATACCAATATTGAAATCGATAGAGTCGGATTGCTAGCTCACCTTGCTTGAGTGGTTTATCAAGCAAGGGAAACTCTAAACCTGGGCCTTGGCGGAGTTCTGCAAAGCGGCGGCTGACTTGGAAAACAGGTAAGATTTTCGTGTCGAAAGGAATAGTTTCAGGAATATTTTCTGAGAGCCAGTCGCTACTGTCGAAAGGGATCGTTTTGGAAGCGACAGGTGGAGTTGTTTTTGGAGTCGATGTGCAATGGCAAAGAAAGACCGGGAAGACAAGGCTAAGTCCCCTGAGACGGCGTTTCAGAATTTCCAGATGAAGAATCATTGCTATTGTTCGGTATAGTTCCAAGGGCTGGTGCGAATGCACCTTCGCTACCTTTAATATTATACATGAATTCTAAGGGTTCGTTGTTCTTTCCACCGACAATTATTTTGATGGATTCAAAGGTTCCGCCTCTTTTGTCAGGCAGATCAAAGACTAGATTTTTTTTCGTGTAGTAGCGGATGCTGAAGCGATTGCTCCGGGGCAGCTTCCATTTGTTGATTTTCTGTCCTTCTTTGATGTTACCTGGTGACGAAACTGTGGTTGTTGTACCGTCAATCCCAATAAATTTGGCAAATCCAATAACGTAGCCGTTGGCTTTTTGAGGACGAACCAAGTTTTTGATTGCAAATTCGAGAGAGAGTTTTTGTCCTCTCTGGGTAAGTCGATACTTGTCTAACTTTACAGGAGGCTTATCGTTTCCATCAGTAGCTGTGTCATCGCTACTGTCAGAGACCTCCATGGCAGATTCCTCGGTATCCAGTTCATCGATCTCTTCATCGCCGATGTCGTTATCGTCATCTTGCATTGTGGTTTTGGCAGCGAGAGCCATGGAAGCATCGTTGTCGCTCACGTCCTGATCAGAACTGTCCGATGAGTTACTATCGCTATCAGCTAGGGCTTGTTTCTTGTCATAGTCGCTCAATTGGGGAAGGGGGCGAGGAAGGCTGCCATCGTTTGGATAGGTTTTCTCATATACTTTGTCGTAGCGCGTTTGGTAGTTGAATATAGTTGCAAGAAGCGAGCGGACCCTCTGGCTTTGAAGTGATGATCTGTCATAGCTGTTAATGAGTAGTATGGTGCTGATCAATGACCACAGTACTGTGAAGATTAATGCGCCCATGACAATGTAGCTCTTGTTCAGACTGAACTTGAACGTCTTGGTTTTGTTAGAGTCTACAAAGTAGATGATGTTGAGAAACCGCTGACGATTTGGTTTTTGGTTATTTTTTGTAGCCAAAAGAACGGTCCCGATGCTGAGAATGCGATACCTTCTCTAATATCTTACCAGGACCTTGTGGCGTATCAATCACAGTGGTGAGGAAAATATTGCCTTATGATAATGAACTCCCTTTAATATATGAGTATAAGATCTGATCGGGTTTTGATAGGGTGACAGATCTTAATTCCTGGAACTTTCAGCGAGGAGACGTCGTTGTTAAATCCATCACCAACTCCGCCAGCAGTAAAAGTAGCGATTTTTCGAAGCACAAGCATTGGTGATGTGGTGTTAGCGACCGCCTGTATCGACCTATTGGGCTCTCTGTCCGCACCAGTAGAATTGACTTGGATTGGCCGGAGCCCATCCTTGCAGCTGATCGCATCAGCCTATCCCGGAGTGAAGACTGTGGAGGTCAACCCGGAGCAATCAAACTATGTGGAAGAGGTGGTAGAAGCCGTCAAGGGAGTTCACTTAGTCGTAGACTTACAGATGAGTATTCGCTCTCGTGCGATTTGTCGATCTATCCAGAAAACTTATGGTATTCAGATATTTAACTGCCATAAAAAGAGCCTTAAACGCGGGCAAATGGTTGTGGCAGCCCGGCTCCGTGGCCGTCGGAACTCCTTGCCTACAGATTACCAAAAGGCTGAAAAATATCAGTATGACATGATGAGTACAGCTCTCCGACTCGCGTTGCGGTCCCATCTGCCTGTGGAGTTGTACGATGGAATCAAGTCCTACCAAGCTCGTCCCAAGTTGCCCACATCTCATGACGATGGCCAAAGACCCTGGCAAAAGGAACTGAAGTTTGGCCATTGGATTGCTATAGCGCCAGGAGCGTCTCACGAGGCAAAACGGGCACCAGAGGACTTGTTTGTCGATATCTTGAATTACCTACGCCATCATTTGGAGTCCGATGGGCTTGCTGAGAAGTCCTTAGGTTTGCTCTTTGTTGGCAATGAGGATGATCGCGGTCGGGCGTTGACGATTGTGGATAAGCTGCGTTGGAAGGCCCCTGTTTTAAACCTGGCTGGTAAGCTATCCTTATGGGAGTCAGCCCTTGCCATCAAGGAGTGCTCGATCATCTTGAGTAATGACTCCTCTTTGTGTCATATCGGTGAGGCCTTGGACGTTCCTAGTGCAGTCTTGTTTGGACCTACTGTCGAGGCGTTTGGTTTTCCTCCTTGGCAAGCTAGTAGCCGTGCATTTTCCGCCCCATTGGGGTGCAGGCCGTGCTCGAAACATGGCAAAGCTGATTGCCGCTTTGGTGATAAGTTGTGCTTTAGCCTTCTCCCTGCCGCAGATATCGCGTCTCACGTCTATGATGTGATTCAGCCGAATCTTCAAGATTCACAATTGCCGAAATAGCCCTATCACTGGTTGTAAGTTATGGAACCACTTCTCATATTTCTATACTCATGCGTAATGACACCTCTTGGCAGGCTGATATCCTGGCTCGGAGTGCGGGTAGCTTCGTTGCGGGCCCAGTGTTTGGGGCGCTTTTTATCTAAATCTGAGAGGGAGGTACTCAGGGAACAGTGTCACGGGCGTCGAACCTTCCTAGTATTCGCCAGCTCTGCTGGTGAATACGAGCAGGCTCTACCCTTAGTCAAGCGTTTCGAGGCGGATCATCCAGACCTCTTGCCTGTCTTGATATTTTTTTCGGAAAGTGGTGTCACATTTGCTAAGAGTCAAGGAGAGTCGCGTCTCTTTTGTAAGGCTCCTTGGGATGATTACTTTGCCTGGCGCTTGCTCTTGAAGGCTATCGAGCCGCAGTTCACCATTGTCGTCCGCTACGAATTGTGGCCGAACTTCCTCTATCAAGCCAAGAGCTACGGTCCTGTATACCTGGTTAATGGTGTGGAAAGTCCCAGAGTCAGTCGCAATCGTTTGGTTCGACTGGTTAAGCGGCGATTGATTGCAGGGATTGATAGAATTTTTGTGGTGGGATCTCGGGATCAGGACTTCTTCTTAGAAACCTTAGGCGCCAGCAGAGAGCAGATTGTGGTGACAGGTGATACTAAGTACGATCGGGTCCGAGAGCGAGCCGAAGAACGACAAGCCAAGTTGAGTGACATTCAAGGACGCCTCAACCAGAGCTGGCCAAGACGAAATTGCTTTATTCTAGGCAGTGCTTGGCATAAGGATGTGCAGCTGGGGTTTGATAGCTTTAAAAAATGTGGGAAAACCCAACAATGGCGGCTTATTGTGGCCCCACATGATATATCGTCAGACATGCTTGCGTGGGTTGAGTCTCAGGCCAAAGCTTGTGATATCCAGCTCTGCAAATTTACCCAATTGGATCAACTGGCCTCACATCATGATGGTATTCTTGTCGATGTGATCGGGGTGCTGCCGGAGCTATATGGTTGCGCCGAGCTAGCCATGGTAGGTGGAGCCATGCATCATCGTGTACATAATGTACTCGAACCTGCTGTACGAGGCCTGTATCTTTGTTTCGGACCTCTGTATCATACCAGTAAGGAGGCTGAAGCTCTTGTCAGCGAACAACTTGCCAAAGTAGTTACAAATTCTAAGGAACTGACTGACTGGTGGCAGTCTCTCTCGATTGATGTCGGTGATCGCTTCGAACAGCTAGTGGAACATGTAAACAGAATGACTGGAGCGAGTGACCGCATCAAAGACGAAATTGAAAAAAGGACGAAAATAAGTGGATAAAAAGCTCGTGATCAATGTCAACGTCTCTGAAACTCGAATTGCTTTAATGGAGCAGGATCGAGCCGCTGAGCTATACGTTGAGCGACAATCAAGTCTAGGAATGGTGGGCAACATCTACAAGGCGAAGGTGAGTCGTGTGCTGCCGGGTATGCAGTCAGCCTTTGTCAATATCGGTTCAGATCGATCTGCTTTCCTATATGGAGGCGATGTTGTCGATGAAGAGTACCTCAATAATCTCAAGCTCAACAATGGCAAGGATGTTGATCCAAGAAGCAACTCAAACAAGACCCCCATCGAAAAAATTTTGAAGGAGGGGGATGAGATCATGGTTCAGGTGGCGAAGGAGCCCCTGGGGACCAAAGGTCCTCGGGTCACCATGCTGATAACCATTCCAGGCCGGTATCTGGTTCTGATGCCTGACTTTGACAATGTGGGGATTTCGCGGCGGATCGAAGATTCTGAGCTGCGAGATCGACTTGAGCGGGATGTTGAAGCCATCAGACCAGAAAATATGGGGCTCATTGTTAGAACGGCAGCGGCAGAGGCGCAACCTGAAAACCTCAAAAAAGACTTGGACTATTTGCTTCGTGTCTGGAACAACGTTAAAGATCTTATGGGAAGGCGAGGCGCACCAGCGCTCCTATATCAAGAACCTGACATTATCTTGAAGACAACGCGTGATCTCTACTCTGAGGATGTGTCTGAAATTGTGGTTGATGATAGCCAGGCGCATTCACAATTGAGTCACTTCCTTCAGGGGGTGATTCCAGGGGCCGATGACAAACTGAAGCTCCACGAGTCAGAAACCCCAATTTTTGATCACTACAGCTTAGAGATTGATATTGCCAAAGCATTGTCTCGTAAGGTTTGGCTACCCTCAGGGGGCTATCTTGTAATCGATCAAACCGAGGCACTCACATCGTTCGATGTGAATACCGGTAAATATGTTGGCTCCCATAACGCCCGAGAAACGATCTTAAAGACCAATCTGGAGTCCGTCGACGAAATCGTTCACCAGCTGAGGGTACGGAACCTAGGCGGTATCATTATTATCGATTTCATTGATATGGAACTTTATGAAGATCAGCAGCAGGTGAATGAGCGGCTCGAAGAAGCTCTAAAAGTGGATAAGTCGCGTACCAATGTACTGGCCATTAACGAATTAGGCCTTGTGCAGATGACTCGCAAACGAACGCGGGAGTCGCTGGAACGGGCACTTACTGTTGAGTGTCATTACTGTGGTGGTAGTGGTCGTTGCCTTAGTACTGAATCAGCGGTGCTTGATTTGGCTCGGGATATAGAAAGATTTGCTCTCCGTACCAAATCGAAGAAGATCTTCGTTACGACTCGCCAAGATATTATTGATCGATTCATGAACGAGGAAGAGCAACTTTTCCAATTGCTGGTGGAGCGCTTCGATATCGAGATCGCTTTACAGCCCGGGCGGGCAGAAATAGAGAGCTTGCAGGAAGCTCTCTATGACATCACAGGGGAGCGTTGAGAACACTCTATTCTCCGTTTGGGCTAAGGCAGGACCCAGTCCTTTCCATCCTTTTTCGGCTTGATAAAGGCGTGCTTGCCCTTTTCAAAAGTATCAGTATTTTTGGCCTTAATACGGAGCTTTCGCCCCATTTTTACCTGACTCTTGTAGTTTTTCCCGATATCGAGGGCAATTCCTTCTACTTGGTCTGCTGTGACTTTGGTAACCTTGATTTTAATTTCATCATCGCTGGCTGGATCTTTGCCTGTCTTTGCTCGGATACCACCATCGGACACGCTGCTATCTAGTGCTAGGGAAACGCTCTTTCGAGCTTTGATTCTAGTTTTAGATAGTCGCTTGAGGAAGGTCTCCTCCTGACCATCAAAGGTGATGTGAACCGTGCGGTCGTCTACTTTGGTCACTTCAGTTTTGAGAGACTTTTTAAGCTTGCCTTCGACGCTTTGCTTCACCAGCTCAGGTGTAAGGTCTTTACCTTGTACCTGCTGATTGGCTTTGAGTTTAATTTCATACTTGCCATCGCTTAGCTTGTTGACAGACTCTGCCAAAACTGGCTTGATTTCTTTTTTCTTATACTTAAATAGAGTTTTACCTTGAGCGGCTCCAGCTAGAAAGCTGAAACTAAGGGTTAAGATGAGCGTTCTTATCATGGGGTTTCCTTTTCATTGAGAAATATGGTGTCTAAAGTAATACTCTTGATCACCTTGTAAGGTCTTTTAGCTTTAGTCGGATACTTGGGAATGGTATCTAGAATGACTTTTTTGCCTAGATGTTCACTTAAGTCGTTCTTTCCTGGTCGTACGATCACAAGATCCTTATGGTTGATCTTAACACCATACAGGTCGCCATTTCGCTCTAGGTAGCCTTGTAGCACGGGTTTGCCTTCAGGAGATGCCGTAACCTCCATACGACTCACATCAAGGCAGGCTTTGTGAGGAGTCTCAGCATTTTTTTTAATAGCCTCAACACGAACCGCGAAGCTTACAAGTTTCTTGAGCACCTTCGAGTTATGGCCTTTACAGATAGCGGTAACTTTGCCCTGATCATCTTTTAAGAATGGTCTTCGATTGTACATCGAGCCAAGCATCGCCAGACGTCCTTGGTAGATTTCAGCTAGAGCTGGTGAGGCGAGTACCAAAAGGGCTAAAGCTAAGAATTTAGTCATGGTCTTACCCTGCTATTTTACACGAACAACGCTTACCCCTGAATTGGTGTAAGCCTCGCCATACGTGACAATGAAAGATGAGTCTCCGGAACCTACTGTGAGTAGGTAAGGAAATGCTTGGTAGTAGTCCAATGATATATCAGTTAGAGAGCTTGGGTCGAAGCTTGTATAGCTTTCATCGGCAAGTCGCTCTTCGAGAGTGACGAGGTCGCCAAAGTTGGTGAAAGACATGCCATAGTTTGCAGTCTCACCTAATGAATTGGTCACTGCAGTTACAGTCTGAAGATCATGGACAGTTTCTTCGAAAGTTGTATTGTTGACGTTGAGTGCTTCTAGATAATTGCTAAACGCGGTTTTCCAAGTGCTGCCATAGGCAGCTTCTACTCCTGCTACTCCGCTTGTACTACCTGTAACGATACTTCTTAAAAACGTGAGACCATCGCCACCACTAGGCTTGCCGTTGCTGAAAGTGATACCCCCTTTTTGGCTTACGAGGTAGTAGAAAAACGTGTGAGCTGCACCTCGGTTGACATCTGCCAGGACATCTTGTGTTTCATCGAAAACAGCATATGACGAAACGATAAATGTTGCTAGAAATGCGCCTGCGAAGGTAGAAAAGTTTGATTCCCCATATCCTAATATATCCTCCATAAGATGGGCTAACCCTTCATCGATGGAAACAGTATCTGGCTCACCAGAGCCATTGCCTTGGACCCAAACCCGATAGAAATGAAATACAGCGTGAAATAATTCGTGTGCGATGGTGGAATGGAAGCTAGCGGTTGCAGCCGCATCCGTTAAGTCCCCAGAAAGATTTTGATTGGCGGCGATAAAAATTGTTGGTCTCTGGTGAGTGATAGAAAGCTCAGATAAAAAGGCTCCTGAAAGATTCACCAGTGAGGCTGGCCAATAGTCTTCATCATCGGTATCAACCACAACGATAAAGGGCTTAAACTGATAGGCTGAGAAGCTTTGATCAAATTGGCTATCAAAGATGGTGCGATAGGTGCTGATCGCTGTTTGGATGCTGGTCTGCACCTTGATGCTGTCTTGTTCGGAAGCTGATGTGCTTTCGATGTAAATCAAACAGTAGTCATCCTCATCATTTTTTTGAGCCACCACATTGACATCATTAATGCTGTATTCTGTATCACTAGCAGGAGTATAGAATGTTGAGGGGCATGAGCTGCTAGATTGGAGCGGGATACGAGGAGGTCTATTTTTAGTAGCCTTGATGGTTTTTTCCAGCTGCAAGAACCCGTGAGACCAATTCGGCTTGGTATGTCGAAGATTTAGATATTGCTCTTCTAAAGTCTTAAGTCCCTGATAGGTTCTTTCCCGAGACGCTTTGTCATTTGGGTTAAAGCGATTTAGAAGAGTCCTCAGATTATGATCAAAATCATATTGGTTCTGGCTAGGTGTCAACCAAGTTTTGGGCTTCATAAGCTGCAAGCTTGTCCCTGATACGCTGATGCTGTAGGAGCCAGCAGATGTGGCAAGCTTACCGTTGATAGTGCTGGTATCACCGAGTATGTAGGGAGTGATGATATACTGATCTCCCTCACTGGCGGATGATAGGTCTACAGAATAGATACTTTGGTCGTTAGACTCAGTTGGATTTTCGCCGTCGTCGTCGTTCCCACAAGAGATGAACAACATGATCGTTAGATAGATAGGCCAATGCCAAATGATTGATCGGGGTGCTAATCGCATTCGATGTCTCCCATGTCGCTAGGGTTTATTTTGTTATCCAGGTTTGCGAAGCGGCAAGCCTTAAGCTTGAGCTTGAATGTGGCTTCGCATCGATGTTTTGCCTTTACTGACCAGGCTTCATCAAGTGTTGTGTCTGCCAGCTTTGAGATGGAGCAGGTGGTGTTTTCATACTTAGCTCCTAAGCAATCATACTTGGGTGGACAAGCTCCGTTGGTAGAGTCATTTTCACATTGGATGTCACTTAGGAGGCTTGGCACAAGGCCTTGGAAACAGGCCGCGATTTTGAGATTTTTTCTGGCTACACAGGGATTTGAACCCCAAGCTGTTGGACGAAGATTCCAGTCTAGGTTGGATTGGTTGTACTGCAAGGCGACACATTTGCTAGGTCGAAATTCAAGAGTGCAGAATCCAGGCGTGATGGGACATTCTCCAGCGCTCGGATCAGGAACACAGCTCACGGCGTCGAGGTCTTTCATGTCTGCTTTCAGTATACAAAGCTTTCGGTGAAGGCTTTGGGCAGCAAGGCATCGCGAGTCGCCCCATGCTGCGAGGGGTTGTGCTTGATATTCAAGCTGACACATATAGGGTAGGTTCTTTGCCGAATCCGTACATGAAACTGTTTGCTCACAGCTGGGTGGTAGTTCAATGGCATCTTGTTTTTTTAATGTTTTAAGGGGAGGTTTTTCCTCCGCGGTAGTACACGAAGAGACCATAGCCAGGAAAGCCATCAATTGGTAAAGTGCAGTCAGCACTGAAATTTGTAGTTTCTGATTCAAGGCTTTCATAGACTTAGCTTGTTACCTTTGCAGATTCCTTCGGTTCTGAGTCTGGAGATGCTTCATCTCCTGCCTTTGCTGCGGTCTTCTGGTCTTTCTCCCCATTGGCTGGGGTTAGGGAGGCTTTGGCATCGGGATTTTCTGTCTGGGATTTTTTGGCTTCTTGCTGGGCTTTAGTTTTGGCGATGGCTTCAGCGGCCAGATTCTTTAGGCTGTCATTTGCCTTTTTCTCATCGTCCGCAGCGACTTTGTCAGCCTTGCGCTTTTCAAAAGACTCGATGGCTTGCTTGTCATTCATGGCTGCGCGAGCCTTGTCGGCGGGCCGATCTCGATCGTAGCCAGGATTTCCGACAGTTTTGATATCTTCTAGATTAACTTTGCCAAGCTCTGTGAATAGGGCGCCGGTATCGCTTTGAACATCGACACCGCTAATGATAGTGCGACTCGATATGTTTACTGGGACTTTTTCACCATCCATGTTCTTGGCGTGAATCGCGTAGGTGTAGAGACCATCGTTGAGAGTGTTGCCAGCGGAGTTTTTTCCATCCCAGTCCAGCTTGTGCTTGCCCTTCTCAATGGGGCCAAGTTCCTTTTCCATGACCACCATTCCCGAAGAGTCGCGAACAGTTAAGCTAGCTCGGGTTACAGGCATGTTGATTTCAAAGTCCGAATGGGAAAGTTCTCCGTCTCTAAGTTTGACCCGACCACCATCGATAGCGATTTCTTTACCTACATAGTTCACCATTTGCAGGTTGCGACCGACATTTTGGGCCTTTACCATCTGATCCATGGTTTTATTCATGTTCATCATTTGCTCAAGGCCATTGAACTGAGCTAGCTTACTAGCCATTTCGGTGCCGTCGTCGGGGTTTAGAGGGTCTTGATTTTGGAGTTGGGCAACAAATAGCTGTAGGAACTCATCCTTGCCGAGTTCTTTTTTAACTTCTCTCGTTTGTTTGGTTTGTTCCGCAAGTTTTTCGAAAAACTCTTCTTCAGTGTTTGCGCTCAGATCACCAAATTTCTTGGCGTCGCGCTCCTTATAAACCTCGTCCATGGAATTGGAAATAAGGTCCTTGAAAGAAGTTCGGTTGGGGTTGGGGCGCTTTTCTTCCGTCTGTTTGTCGACTTTTACATCGCTAAACTCCTGGGAGTTGTACTGTGAGACAGGAGGGGCGATTCGATTTTGCAGAGCACCGCTCATTTCTGCCATATATCACCTATACTCTAATCTGGATATTGCCAGAGTGTGGTTGAGCCCTCGTTATGGACTGACGATGAAGTTGTCTTTGGATTCCGTTTTGCCAAGATTTTTGGTCATCGGACTCTCGATTCCAGACAATGGTCTCATCTCTCTCGTGCCCGCGGTCGTGCTGCTGTTCCTGGCGTTGCTCTGGATGACCTTGGTTCCACTGTTCTTCATAGCGAAGTCCAATTTCTACAGTTTTCAAATCCAAGCTTTGGTCGAGTAGGGCTTGTCGTAAAGCAGGAAGCTCTTGAGCAATCATCTCTCTGGCGCGATCTGATTCAGCGGTGATTCTCAGTTTAATGGCATCGTTGCTCACGTCGATAGCAAGATCTAGCTGGCCTAGGCTGGGAGTACCAAGGTCGACTTTAATCGATCCGCCACCCTCTTTAAGCATCATTTGTGCCTTGTCGAGAATAAGCTTACGGACTTGCTTGACTTGGTCAACGGAGTCCTGCGGCGCTGCTTCGTCGACAGTGAAGTTTGTTGGGGTTGAAGTATCTGATACTGCATTTCGGATGGGGCCCAGTCCAGGTTCCTCTTGGCGGCCTCGCTCTCCATGGGAGTCTTGATGGTTGCGCTCTCCGTCGTCAGAACTGAGCGTTGAGCTCGGCATGATGCCTTCCTCGGCACCTGCAATACCATCCCCTAAGTCTTGTATCGGTATGTCTATTTGGTCAAGGTTGTCGGCTTCTACTTGTTCAGCAATGGCCGCGTTCCTCTGTAAAGTTGAGTAGGAAATATCTTTGAGGACGGCCATTCGTTGAATTTCTTCCGTCGGGGCGATGGGGACCGTAGGCTTTTGGTTGGCAAAAGATTCTACGTTTTGCCAACTGCCTTCCATCTGCTTGAAGGGGTCTTGTTCCCCTAACGATATGAAGTCATCAGGGGTTTGGGGGATTGTGACTACATTCGGCAAGGTCTGAATTGTCGTATGTGTGGCTCCCAGAGTTTCCGGTCTTGGAGGGGCGTTTGGCTCCGATTGGATCTGATTAAAGGCGCGACTTAAGGCACTTCCTTTGGTCTGTTGGCTTGGGTCTGCATTCATCGGTATTTGCTCCCAAGGGCCGGCAGCTGGGCTTGGTATCGAATCCATGGTTTTGCTCTGGCCAGCAAGTGCTGCTGCTCGAACCATATATGGGTTCAGACCATCTGTATCGAGATAGCCTTTCAACACGCTCAACTCGCTCTGGATGAGTTGGGAGTCGAGTCCTAATGTATCGAGTACTTGGGCTGGTGTGCGGAACGAGTCCGTGATCTCCATTCCCTGCATTGCTTCTGCAATTTTACTTAGCCCTAAGTCGTCGATCATTTGAGGTAGGTCCTGAGGAGTGCTCAAAAACTGATAGATGTCCTCAGCTGACATGGCGTTTTGTATGAAGTTGTTCTCTGTTACAAGTCCTGGAATCACCTGGGGGTTTAGCTGTTCTAACTTGCCCGTCAGTAACGATAGGATTGGGGCATCCCGACGGAGTTGGTCCTGGTTGCTGTAAAGCGTCCCCAGGGTTTGCATCACGTCTTGACCTTCAGTGGCAATCGCTTGATCTGGCATCATAGCTTGTGGAGGTACGAGTCCAGCAAGTGGAACAGGAACCATGAAAGTTATGTCGCTTGGCTTATGCTCTTTTCTTTCTCGTAGTTCTTCGCGATCGTCGCTGAGTTTAGAGTCTCCAGGTTCATTTTGGGTTTCATTCGATGAATTATGTCGATGTCTCTCGGAAAGGCGGTCGGATGTCTCTCGGCTAGGGTTCCGTAAGCGTTCAGGAGCTGGGCTCTCTGAACGCAAAGTGCGCTCAAACAAGGGCGGTGTGCCCCGCAAGTCGGGCGTATGATCCATCCGTAGCTTCGGTTGGGGAGCTAAGGAAAAGGAACGATTTTGCTGGGTATTAAATTCCAGGTTCACGGCTTAAGGTTCCTCTACGTGGTTTCGATAGAAAAAGTGAGTCGATGTGTCCTGAACCAAGCACGACTTATGCCAATAAGTCTTGTAAATGATTTCAGGATCTTAACTTTCCAAAGGAACCACTTGCTAGGTTCATACCTTCCTGGTGCCCGGCATTCTTTGCCTTCGGTGGCGTGGCCACACATGCGTCCGTTTATCGGAGCTGGAGCTTCGATTCTTATCCGTTATTTTGGCTTAATTTAAACCCCAAGAGAAGTGCGTCAAGGGTTTGATACACCAGGATAATTCACTATCCTACTATACTCATTAGACATATTTTAAAGAGGCTTATAGTCGTATTTTTCATTTGACAAGAGACGGCGATTTTTAGAATATGTGACGCTCTCTGGGTCTATTTAGCTATACCGACTTTGGCTCAAGTGAATATATAAGCAAATGGAAAAAGGGTTAAGAGCCCGGAATTATTGTTAGGAGAAGTTCAGCATGTATGCCGTAGTAAAGGCTGGTGGCCATCAATACCGTGTCAGCCAAGGTGATGAACTCACTGTCGATTTCCTAGAAGGAAAAAAAGAGGGTGATAAAATCACTCTTGATCAGGTTCTTTTAGTTGGTGGTGATAATACTGTTGTTGGTGCGCCATTCGTAGAAGGTGCAAAAGTTGAAGCAACAGTTAAGAAGCAAGCTCACAACCCTAAGATCATCGTCTTTAAGTTCAAGCGACGCAAAGACTACAAGAAGACTAAGGGTCACAAGCAACCAGTAACCGTCCTCGAGATCAACAGCATCTCTCACTAAGGCGCTCCGTAAGAAAGGGTAAGATATGGCTCACAAGAAAGCCGGTGGTAGTAGTAAGAACGGCCGCGATTCGAATCCTCAATATCGCGGAATCAAGGCTTATGGTGGCGAGAAAGTCACTGCAGGTAGCATTTTGGTTCGACAGGTGGGAAGTACTTTCCACGCAGGAAAAAATGTAGGAACAGGCAAAGACTACACTCTTTTCGCAACAGCTGATGGCGTTGTTCAGTACAACACCAACACCAAGCGAAAAAGCGTAAGCATCGTTCCCGTTTAAGGCGAACGTTTCAGGGTTTCCGATCTACGAAGCCCTGTGCCTTCCCCACATCTGCCCTGCATTTGGCACTCCTTGCCCTCTGTCACGACCAAAGAATTAGACGAGTCGCTCGCGACTATTTAGAAGATTAGAATCACTGATTCATAAGGAATAGTTCATTGAAATTCGTAGATGAAACAGCAATTCATATTAGGTCTGGTAATGGTGGCCGAGGCATGGTGAGTTTCCGCGCCGCAAAGAACGCCCCGAAACTGGGTGCCGATGGTGGTGATGGTGGCTTTGGTGGTAGTGTCTACCTGGTAGGCAATCCTCAGCTGAACACTCTCAGTGGCCTCTATTATAAAAAGCTCTATGCAGCTGGTCACGGTGAGCGAGGTGGTAGCAATGGTTGTACGGGGAAAAATGGTCAGGATATGATCATACCTGTGCCTCTGGGAACTGTTGCTTACAATAAGGATACAGGCGAACCCATATGTGAGGTTTTGGGGGAGGAAAAAATCCTAGTCGCCAAGGGCGGTAAGCGAGGCCTTGGCAACATTCGCTACGTTTCTGCGACCCACCAAGCACCGGAAGAATATACTCCAGGGGGAGAAGGCCTTGAACTATTTCTCGGCCTTGAACTTAAACTGATCGCTGACGTAGGCTTCGCAGGCTTTCCCAACGCAGGGAAGTCTACATTGCTGAGCGCTATCAGTGCGGCCCGGCCTAAGGTTGCTGACTATCCTTTTACAACCTTGCAGCCTCAGCTTGGAGTGGTCGACTTGCAAGATTGCGGCGACTACTGGGATCGGTCTTTTGTAGCTGCAGATATTCCTGGTTTGATTGAAGGGGCTCATGAAGGCAAGGGTTTAGGGCACGAGTTTCTAAGGCACTTGGAACGAACTAAGGTGATTGCTTACGTTATCGATCCTTTTGCTTGGGATGGTCTTGAGCCTATCCAAGCATATCGTCTTTTGAAAAAAGAGTTGGCCAACTTTGGTGATCTTCTGAGTTCCAAGAGATCAATTCTAATCTTCACTAAGACGGATCTTTGTTGGGAGAACTTTGAGTGGGATGAGTTTATTGATCCATTCGAAGGCGAAGATATTGAGATTATTCGATTGTCTTCCGTAGCTCAAAAGGGCATCAAGAACTTTAAGTTGCGACTCTGGGAGATCGTGCAAGAGGAAAAAGAAAAGCTCGAAGTTGAGGTTGATGACAAGTCTGAAGTCATACCGCCTCACAAGAACGAGCAAGAATATGAGATGATCACAGCGACAACGCTTGAGCAGGAACTAGGCCAGTTATAATGGATGAGATTCCTTGGGTTCTATATGGCGGCACCTTTGACCCCCCTCATCTGGGGCATTTAGCGGTATTGCGCCAAGCGATCAACGTGGTAAAGCCAGCTCGGTGCGTGGTTGTTCCCGCGTACGTACCGCCTGTCTCGGAGGCTAAGGTCAAGTCTCCAACTGCTAGTTACCGAGACCGCCTGACGATGACGAACGCGATGTTTGGCAGTCGGGTTATCGGATCTAATGTTGAGGTCTCGGATATAGAGTCTCATTTACCTCAACCCAGCTACACTGTGAATACCTTGCAGCATTTTGATCGAGAGTGGGGAGTCGGTGGGGCCTTGCTCATCGGGGCTGATCAATGGCAGTCTTTTGCAGGCTGGTATCAGGCAAAGCAGATCTTGTCGATGTGGTCGATTTTGATAGTTGGTCGAGACGGTTTAGATCTTCGAGATCTCAGTGTGAATATAGCTGAAAACCTTGAGTTAAAGCTTCATTGGGATGGACAACGAGGGCGTTGGGATTCTGGTACGCAAGTCGTGATCTTGCCAGAGGTTTCTGATGCAGCAAGTCGCGCGTTCCGCTCCAAACCGGAAGGAAACGCCGAACATATAGATCCGGCAGTGATCAAAATCATTAAAGATAAAAGACTTTATCAATAGAGGGACGAAACCCATGAATAATCTGGACATCGCGAAGGCGATTGGCAAGGCAGCACAAGATAAAAAGGCATCGCGATTGGTTATCCAAGATCTTCGCAATCGATCGGATATCTGTGACTATCAAGTTGTTTGCTCGGCTAGCAGTGATCGTCAGACTCAGGCTATTTGCTCCAGCATCGAAGAGTATTTGAAGAAAAACCTTCAGGTGCGGCCTATCGCTATTGAGGGAAAGCAAACGGGTCATTGGATTCTCATTGACTACGGGTCGGTGATTGTTCATGTTTTCCTAGAAGAAATTCGCGACTACTATGCCTTAGAAGACCTATGGTCCGATGCTGATCTTGTCCATTTGGAAGACTAAGGACCTATGAAGATCCAGATCGTCAAGGTGGGGAAACCAGCGGATAAGACCTATCTGCAGTTAGCTAAGAAATACGAAACTCGGCTCAAGAGTTTCTGTAAGCTAGATAGCCGTATTTTGAAAGCCCAAGATGGAGTTGAAAAATCCACCCGCGATCTGCTCGCTAAACTAGATATTGATCCCACCACGCTTCGGCCCGACCCCGGGCATGTAATTTATACTTTAGATGAACGAGGGCGAAACTTTAGTTCCCCAGATTTGGCCAAAACTCTTCGCACTAGCATAGATGATGGCCGTGTGAAAACGGTTAGCTTTGTGATTGGTGGCCCCTATGGGGTGCCCGAAGAGTTGAAAAAAGCATCTCAGCATGTTTGGAGCCTATCAAACGCGGTCTTTCCAAGTGATATGGCATGGGTTATGGTGTGGGAGCAAGTCTATCGGGCCAGTACTATCATCCGAGGGACATCGTATCACCACGCCTGAGGTGCCATATGAAGTGGTTTCAATCTGTTGTTCAACTTAGCCCCAAAGCTCGTGGCTTTCATCTGATTACATCCGAGCTATCGAGTGCCCTCGGGGAGCTTTCAGAAATAAAAGTGGGTCTTCTCCACCTCTTTATCCAACATACATCTGCATCATTGACTATCAATGAGAACGCCGATCCTGATGTTCAGAGAGATCTAGAAATGGCGATGTCACATGTTGCACCAGAGGGCTTGCCCTATACTCATACTATGGAAGGGTCTGATGATATGCCGGCTCATGTTAAGGCTAGCCTGCTGGGAAGTAGCCTGACGATCCCTATTCATGAAGGCCGTTTAATGTTAGGCACCTGGCAGGGGATCTATCTATGTGAGCATCGCAATCACGGAGGGAGCCGCCGGGTTGTTGCAACCTTTTATGGAGCCTAACCCATAAGCCCTTGGACGTATTTTTGCGCTGTTTCTGTAGGAGGGTCTTCAAACATCTGATGCGCTGGTCCTGTGGCATCGATATAGCCACCAATTTGCTCCTTGTGCCAGAATAGTGTGACATGGTCGGCGATTCTGCGAGCTTGAGCCATATTGTGAGTGACCATAATTACGGTGACTCTGCTTTTGATCTTTTTTATCAGTGCTTCAATTGTCTGAGTTGCTAAGGGATCGAGAGCACTGCAGGGCTCATCCATTAAGATCACTTCGGGCTCTAATATTAGGGCTCTTGCAAGGCAAAGCCTTTGTTTTTGGCCACCCGAAAGATCTAAGGCGCTGCGATTAAGGCGATCTTTAACTTCATCCCAAAGGCCGACTTGCGACAGTGCCGACTCCAACGCCTGATTCTGTTCTTCTTTGCTAAGTTTGAAGTGTTCTTGTAGAGGAATAAGTAAATTCTTTCGGATGCTATTAGGAAAGGGTGTAGCTTGCTGAAAGAGCATCCCAATCTTGCGACGAACTTGTTTTAATTCAACGTCATCCTGATTAAGATTTTTCTGGTTCCAAAATATATCTCCGCTGACCCTTGCATCTGGAAAAGATCTTGAAAGTAGATTGAGGCAGGAGACGAAGCTAGACTTGCCGCAACCGGATGGGCCAATAATCGCATTGATGGTGTTCTTTTCGAAGCTAGCACTAATATTTTGAAAGACTGATTGCTGGCCATACGCCATGGATAGGTTTTTCACATCAATTTCAATGGCCATATTGGAAGTACCTCCAGGTGCGATTGATCCCATGTCCGATGAGGTTAACCAGTAGCAAGCCGATCAACAAAGTGAAGGCCGTGAGGTAGGCGTTACGATCGCCTCCGGATACATTCATCGAAAGATCGAAAATGTGGATAGATAGTGTGCGCCCTGAGTCGAAAATAGAACTTGGCTCTCGCATAACATAGCCGCTGGTGAATAAAAGAGCTGCGGTTTCTGCCATGGCGCGGCCGATGCTCAAAATAAACGCTGCTGTCAGCTGAGGTGTAATACTTGGCAAGATAATTCTAAAAATGGTGCTGTAGTAGCTTAGGCCTAAGGCTTTCGATGACAATAAGGTTTCGCTAGGAACGGAGCGGAGACTGTCCTCAAGGAGTTTGATTGATAGAGGTAGAATCATGCAAGCTAAGGTGAGGCCTCCCGATAAGATCGAGTAGCCGAAACCTAAGTACTGGCAAAACAAGACATTGCCGAATAGTCCAAAAACTACTGATGGCACTCCGGCAAGAACAAGTACTGCTTGATGTATCACACGACCAAAACTACCTAAAGGGATAAACTGTCCTGATAAGACGACCGCAGTGCCCAAAGCGAGAGGAAAGCTCACCGCGAGGCATATTGCTAAAATAAGCAGGGTACTCATCAGGATTGGTTTGATTCCACCTGCTCGACCAGCATTCTCAGGGCTTTCGATAAAAAATGCGATATCAAGGTGCTTGAAAGACTCCATAAGGATGTCGTAATAAATCCAAATGAAGATAGAGATCATCAAGTATCCTGATAGTCCACAGATGATCCATATTGCAGCCTTATTGAGTTGCTGGGGATTAGGGCGCATAAGAGTCTCGTAGGGCTCGATGTTGAGCTACAGCCATCAAAGCGAACACCATCAAAAGCAGAAGTAACCCGCTTAAAAAGAGAGCTGATCGGTGCTGATCTAGAGCATAAGCCATTTCCAGGGCAATATTAGCTGTTAGGGTGCGGATAGGGTCGAAGATAGAGGTTGGAACTTTGATAATATTGCCACAAACCATGAGCACAGCCATGGTTTCGCCAAGAGCTCTCCCTAAGGAAATCAAAATCCCACTTACTATAGAGCCTCGAATACTTGGTAGAACAAGCTTGGTGATGGTGCTGGCTGTCGAGAGGCCGAGTGCTTCTGCGCCGATCAGCCATGAGGCTGGAAGACTCTGTACACCGTTGCTGATAAATATAGCGACAGTTGGCACCACCATCACCGCCAGAACTAAAGCGCCTCCCAGAAGATTGGCCCCAGGAGGAGATAATTGATATAGCAAAGGAACGATGACAGTAAGTCCCCAGAAGCCAAAGATGACCGATGGGACTCCGGCAAGTAATTCGATGGTGCTTCTCATGAATCGCTTGCCCCAAGGAGAAGCGTAAAAGTCCATGTAAATGGCTGTACCAACCCCAGCTGGAACGGCTATCACAATCGCGCCCATTGCAACGGCAAGACTGCCGATTATCATAGGCACCATATTAAAGTCCCCGTCGCCTGGGTTCCACGTTCCGTCGGTAAAGAACTTGAAGAACCCTAACTGGAATGCTGGCCAGGACTCTCTGACTAAGAAGGCAAAGATGAGGATTATTAAGGCACCTGCTGTAAGGCTAGTCAACCTTAGAAGCAGAGATATAAATCCATTAGATTTTAGGAGGGACAAAATCGAGCTTCCTTACAATATCGAAGACTTCTTGGGATCGAGCGAACTTTATAAATTTAAGAGCGTCTGGGTTGCTTTGGTCTTTGATTACTAGGTTTAGTGGACGTAGGATAGGGTAATTTCCTGAGGCAACGGCCTTAGTGCTAGGCTGCAAGCCTTCCAACTTTACAAGCCTAATAGCTCGCCCTTGCTTGGCGGCATGTTCCGCAGCTCCGATAGATACATAGCCAATGGCTCCCGGAATTGACGAAACATTTTTGATGCCTTGTTCATTGTCTCCAATAATAATCTGAGCATCCACATCTTGATATTTGAGTTTGAAGTGTTTGATAAACAGTTCGGATGTCGAACGCCCTTGGGCTTTATGAACCACTGTGATGGCTTGGTTCTGGCCGGTGATCGGTAGCCAGTTTTTAACCTTGCCTTGAAAAATAGCTAAAACTTGGTTGTGGCTAAGATCCTCTATGTTGATGTCCCGATGGGCAATGAGGCCGATGCCGTCGCTGGCGATCGTATAGTGCTTCAAAGCTTGTTCTTGTTGGTGAAGAGCTCGGGATACCATGCCTATATCTGCAGTGCCTTTCATAGCATCAGAGATACCGCGGCTGGAGCCACCTGTCTGCACATTGATTTTATAATCTGGGTATCTCTCTTCAAAGCGCTTGGCAATCTCAGCCACTAAAGGGGCCACAGTGCTAGAGCCGGTAACATTTAATGACTGGCTAGACTTAGCGCTTGGAAAGCAAGATACTAGCCACAAGCAGTTGATTAAGGTGAATAGTCGCATGAAGGTTCTCCTTATATTGTGCCGAGATAATATTAAAAAGTTTTCATATGAACAATGGGAAACCGGAGTCCTTTATGAGTCAAGTTCTTGATTTACATACCGTTGCTACCTTTGCTCGTAAGCATCCTGGCTGGATGCTCGATGGACATGC
Source organism: Pseudobacteriovorax antillogorgiicola (assembly GCF_900177345.1). Taxonomy (NCBI): domain Bacteria; kingdom Pseudomonadati; phylum Bdellovibrionota; class Oligoflexia; order Oligoflexales; family Pseudobacteriovoracaceae; genus Pseudobacteriovorax; species Pseudobacteriovorax antillogorgiicola. Next base: position 89,827 of record NZ_FWZT01000023.1, on the reverse strand, counting down.
TTTAAAGAAGGTGTTTAGCTTCAAGGGATTTCCCGACGCTGTCCGTTTTATTGAAGCTATGGTGTCACCTGCGGAGGACGCTAACCACCATCCTGACATCAATGTTGTGTATCGTACCGTGACCATCCGGCTATGGACGCATGACCAGGGTGGAATTACCCAAAAGGATCTTGACCTCGCTCAGGTCATCGATCGTTTGACTTGAGGTCCCTGGCGATGCTTAGGTATCGATGCTAAACGTCCTTCCTGATGAACCTAAGGAAGAATGCGATGATCTACATTTGTTGCCATTGCCGGCGCCTCGGAACTCCATCCAAAATGAATACGCGCTTTTGTTCTAGATGTTACATCGAGCTTGAGGAGTGTGAGTGGTCTGGGGGCCAGCAGTATTTGACCTATGGCAATGAGGCTGCTGCTGTATGGTCACGCTTTCGCTACCAAGACTTGGTACGGCGCTTGATACTCAACAGCAAGGTTAAAGAAGAGTGGGGTGCTATCTCAGGCTTGATCGATAGCATGCTTTCTTGGAAGGAGCTGCCAGCTTGTTTAGAGGGAGTCGAGTCTATCGTTCCAGCGCCGTCGAGTCTCTGGAGTCGCTGGCAAGGTCGATATGATTTAGCGTATGAGTTGGCGTGGGTTCTGGCGAAAGAGTCGGGAGCTATGCTGAAAAGGATGCCCACCAGGAGCTACTTAAGAATTAAAAAACGGTCCAAAATCCCAAGTGAATTGCGGCGAAAACGTGATATGATCATCAGCTTTGATAGGCCAGAACGGTTAAGGCAAATTGAAGTGCCTGCCAAGACCCTTTTAGTAGACGATGTGATTACGACTGGTTCTACCATCGAATCCATGATTCGCCAGGGGCGGCTAGAATATCCAAAGGTTATAACGTTGGCTTCAGCATTTCATTGAGGCAAGAATGAGCAAGGACTTGATCGATACTTCAAAACTGACGCCTATGATGCGGCAGTTTTTCTCACTTAAGGCCCAGGTTGAGGATAGCATTCTGTTTTTCCGGATGGGCGACTTCTATGAAATTTTTGGTGACGATGCCGAAGAGGTGGCTCCACAGCTTGAACTGGTTCTCACGGCACGGGAGCGGGGAGACAAGAAAAAGATCCCTTTCTGTGGAGTACCGCATCATAGTGCCCGCAATTATTGGCTAAAGCTGCTGAAACTGGGTTATAGGGTGGCAATTGCCGATCAAGTTGAAAATCCCGAAGATGCCAAGGGTTTGGTTCGGCGGGAAATTGTCCAAGTCTTCACACCGGGGTGTATCGAAGATTTGGAAGGACTTGAAGCAGATACGCCAAACTATCTGATGGCTGTCTATGAAAGCCCGAATGAACGAGCTTGGGCTTTGGCCTTGGTCGATATTTCCACCGGTGATTTTAGGGCCGGTTCGATTGAGTCTTTTGCTGACTTGTCTTCCTACGTCCAACGGTTTCGCCCTAGAGAGCTGCTGGCGCGACGCTTTATCCATGACGACGTCAAGAAACAACTGGAACCCTACATGGCGGATTCCAGCCTATCCTTAGCTAGCCTACCTGAAGGCATCTTGCGAGATCCTGAGCGACAGCAGGCTCTCATTGAGGAAAAATTCTCGGTATCGTCCTTGGCTGATTTACCTTGTGGAGCAATCGCTGCGGGGCGGGAGCTAGTCTCCGCAGTCATTGATTATTTGGTGGCCTTACATGCTACCACCGAGCAGTTTCTCTCCATTCGTCCTCTTCAAGAGAGTCAGACAATGATTCTCGATGAAACGGCAGTACGTGACTTAGAGATTTTCGAAACGGTCCGTCGTCGTCAGAGTCGCGGTAGCCTATTCAGGGAGATTAACCGAACACGCACCCCGATGGGAGCTAGGCTTTTACGTTCATCATTAGCTGCACCTTTTGTAGATTTGAATTGTATTCGGGAAAGGCAGGATCATGTGCGTGCTTGTCTCGATGCTGGAGGTAGCTATCTTAAAGATCTGCGGGAGCGGATTAAGGGAACACCAGACTTAGAGCGCCTAAGTACTAGGGTTCTGAGTGGCAAGGCACATCCGCTAGAGTTAGCGCAAATACGCGATACCTTGGCTATTACATTAGAACTCAAAGACATCCTTCAGTCCAAAGAACAAGTGCGATCTGCGATGACTCAGGCTTGCTCTGTGTTTTCCGAGGCAAGAGAACCCCTTGAATTGCTAGGGCAAGCTCTGGCGGAAACGCCAAGTCCCCTAGGGTCGCTGGGGGTTTTTGCAGAAGGGCATGATCTAACATTCGATCAAAAGCGGGAACTTTCAGCCAACGGTCGCGATAAAATTAGCCAGTACGAGCAAAAGTTGAGGGACGAGACTGGAATTGCCAGCCTCAAAATTAAAAATCATAAAACTTTCGGTCTCCTTATCGAAGTTACGAAAGCCAACTTGAACAAGGTGCCGGAAAGTTTTATTCGCCGCCAAACCATGGTGAATAACGAGCGGTTTGTGACAGATGAGCTGGTCGCTCTCGGAGATGATCTCGCGACCGCGACAGACGATGCCTTGCAGTTGGAGTATGAGCTTTACACCCAGCTTCTTGATCAGGTTGGTGGCTTTCGTGAGAGTTTCAAGCGCATTGCTGGAGCCATTGCCTTTGTCGATTTGATCCAGGGTTTTGCTTGGTTGGCCCTCGAAAATTCATATGTTTGTCCTGACCACTCCAAGTCAGGTGAGATTGAGCTAGTGGCTTGTCGGCACCCGGTCGTTGAGGGATTTGTCGGCCGCCATGAGTTTGTGCCTAATGATGTGGTCATGAGTAAACCCGATCGTCATCTGCTTATTACTGGTCCGAACATGGCTGGTAAGTCTACAGTTATGCGTCAAACGGCCATTGCTGCCATCATGCATCAAATCGGCTGTTACGTGGCCGCCTCACGGGCTCGATTGCCCATATTCGATCGCTTATTCACGCGAGTTGGGGCTGCTGATGACTTATCCCGTGGCCAGTCCACCTTCATGGTTGAAATGTCTGAAGCAGCGTCGATTTTGAGGCAGGCTAGCCCTCAAAGCCTTGTGATACTAGATGAGGTCGGCAGAGGAACCTCGACACAAGATGGGATGGCAATCGCTTCGGCAATTCTAGAAAGTCTTGCCAAGGACATTGGTTGCTATTCACTTTTTGCCACTCATTATCACGAGTTGGTTCCCTTAGCAGATTCTTTGGAAGCCGTGCGTAATGTGCAGGTGGAGGTTTCGGAAAGAGGTGAATCCGTTCAGTTTACCCATCGTTTGATCCCGGGAGCGAGCAGTAGCTCGTTTGGAATTGAAGTGGCGAAGCTAGCAGGAGTGCCCGATAAAGTGATCGGCCGTGCAAAAAGGTATTTATCCGAGGGCCAAAATCAGTTAGCGTCTTTAGTCAAAACAAAGGCAAAAAAAGACGATAAGGCCGCGGCTCCGATTCCGCCTCTTGAGGTTCAGGGCTTCGATGCGCAAACTGGCGAAATGACAAACGATCACGAGGTGGTCGACCGTGTGATTGCCAAGCTTCGAGGGCTAAATATTAACCGGATGACGCCGCTGCAGGCTTTGAGTTTATTGGATCAACTACAAACGCAGATAGAGGAGTGTAAACAACAAGATATCTTTGAAGACTTTGCGCATTAGTCGTAATCTATTGAAATTCAAAAATAAAAAATTTACTATTTGTTATTACGAGTGAAGTCCATTAGATAGAACCGTTTACAAACTGAATCTGCCATGAAGGGATATTTTGATGGCACAGACAGAAAACCAGTTAGACACCCATGAATTCCTCACCAGAGAAGAGCTGGAGAAGTTCCGGGCGTTGTTAAAAGAAGAAAAAGAAAAGATTCTCAAAAAATCTGAGAACATGGTCAAAAGCGGAAACATCGAACTCGACAAGAATGAGATGTTCGATGAAGTGGACCTCGCTTCAATGACAACTGAGCAAAACCTAACCTTCAAACTTCTGGATCGCGATCGCAAGCTTCTCGGCGAGATCGAGCATGCTCTTGGCAAGATCGATACCGGAGACTACGGCTACTGTGAAGGAACTGGTGAACCGATTCCCAAGCGTCGCTTGGAAGTTCGGCCTTGGTGTCGTCATAGTGTGAAGTATAAAGAGCAGCTTGAGCGGATGAAAAAATCTGGTCGGGGTGTTGGTGACGAGGATGAGTTTTAGAGGGAGGCTGTCCCTCTAGCCTCTACTGGCACTCGTCTGGCGTCCTTACACTAGAGTCGCCGTCAGTGATCTCTTCAAACTGGGTGCAGATGTCATCTATTTCTGCAGAGCCTGCGGGAAGGCTTTCGATTTGTCTCGCCAACTTCTTACTTAAGTCGTTGGTTAGCTTCTGTTTCATAGCTGTCGCGTTAGCGTTTGCTCCCGAAATTGTGCTCGCCTTCTCTTTCACATCCGTGATGGCATCCGTGATGGACTTAGTGACATCATCAGGTAAGCCTGCAATGGCTCCAAAGGCACGACTCGTTACCTCTAGATTATTAAAGACCGCATTAATCATCGAATCATCCGTTCCAGTTGGAAATATACCATCGATGGCCGTTGAAAGCGCATCAATCTGGGTCAGGTATGCTGAAGCATTGTTTGTAGAATCGCCAATCCCTTCAACAGCTCGCTCTATATTGGGGTTGGTTTGATCTGCGTCGGTGTAGAAGAGGACGGAATAAAAGGTAATGGCTTCACCAAGGTGGGCTAAGGCCAGTGCAAAGTTCGCCTTGCCTTTAAAGTTTCGTTCATAAGCAGTTGGTGGGCAGTTGGTTTCGTTGTGTCTTTCGTCGTTAGCATCGTCACCATCTAATAGCTTTGCGCTCTCGTCAACAAACGGGCAAATGTATTCAATAGCGTTATTGAAGTTTGCAACAATCTGGCTTTCTTCTGTTTCTCGAACGTTTCCCGCCGTGTCCGGGATGTATATAGAAACTCCTGCTACTTCTTGAGTCTCAGTTGTTAAGGTTTGAAGCTCTGTGTTAGTCACACCAATCACATCAGCAATGGTACTGAAAAGGCTGGCAGTCTTATTATCAGTATTTTGGTTGGATTCACCGTTGTCGATCAAACGACTCGCTAGTGAAAAGGCGTCCAAACCAGCTTTACTCAAGTAGATATAGCCAACCGTCACTGAGCTTTCTTCATCGTTTGGATTTACAGCGAGAGCGTCTAAGGCCGCTGACAATGCATCATCATAGTTACCTTTATCATACTCATACTGGGCTTCAATAAGCTGCTGTTCGATGGATTCCTGTTGGTCTGTGGTTGCTAAATACTGGGTAAAATTCGTGTCGCAAGCGCTAATGAGAAAACTGCAGCTTGCTAGGGTCAATAACCTGTTCATACGAACTCCTTAGTCGGCAAAGAATACAATAGACTCACCCGCTTCCGTGACATGATATTTGTCTCGCAAGACTTTGTGGGCATAATGGGGGCTTTTTTCAATCTTGTAAATTTCGTCTTCGAGAGATCGGACATCATGCTGCAAGCCACTAACGGTTTCCTCAAGGATTTGCTGGCTGTCCTTTAGCTCCCAATAGGTGCTTATGGGGTTCTCGCCGCGGATCATCCCCACGGTTAATACCAGGGCTCCCATCAGTATGATAATGCGGTATGGTGGCATGACTATTCCAAATCAGAGCTTAAATGATTCTTATTATAGCATACCACTTGAGACGAAGAGTAGGTGTGTCGGAGCCTCTTCCGTGCGTTCAAGATAAGAAGAAGCGCAGCCAGGAGCTAGCCTAGTAATCTAAAGACGAACTTGCTGCATTCAATTGCGATGCTTTGATTTTGCGAAAACCAAAGTCATAAAACTTAACAATCACTTTGGTTTGGCCAAACTTCGTTTCGAAGCCCTCCACCACGCCACGGCCATAGGTGGGATGAGACACGCTGCTGCCTTTTTCTAGGGCTTCTGGTTCCGGTTCGTATGAGTATTCCTCTTGGGTATGCTCAAAATATTCTTCGTCGGGTTGCTCGTCGTCAGCTCGATAGGCATCAAGCACCTGTTTCGCGGCGAAGCTTACGTTCAGGGTTTCCTGAGGAAGCTCGGCAATGAACCGAGACGGGCTATTGACGACGTAGTTGTTAAATGTCCGCCTTCTGCTTGCTCCTGTGAGGCTGAGCTTTTCCTTAGCTCGGGTGATGCCTACGTATAGGAGGCGTCGTTCTTCTTCGAGTTGCTGATTATCTTCAACGCTATTGCGGTGAGGAAGCAGCCCATCTTCTATGCCTGTAAGATAGACCCGTCGGAACTCAAGCCCTTTGGCCATGTGCAAGGTCATTAGCGATACGCCAGACACAGTATCGAGATCCTGGCGATCACGGACGAGGGTGATGGATTGAATCCAATCGTCCAATGTCGCTTCTGGCTCCCGCTTGGCGAAATCGGCAATTGCAGATCCAAGTTCGTGGATATTATCAGTTTTGTCGATGTACTGATCGGGAAATTTTTTCTTAAGATACTCCGGGTACTCGATGGCTTCGAGCAATGTTTCGATGACTTCAGGAAGTGGGCGCCCCAAAAGATCTTTTTTGAGAGCATCCATTAAATCAACGAAGAAACGGAACTTAGGGCTGACTCGTGGGATTTTCTCGTCTGCTAGCTGGCGGATGACGTCCATCATCGGAAGTTTCCGTGACTTGGTCTCTCGCTCTATAGTTTCAACAGCCTTCGCACCGATGCCGCGAGTGGGAGTATTGATAATCCTTGTGATTGATATCGCATCATTGGGATTCACGAGTACTTTTAGATAGGCGAGGATATCCTTGATCTCCATACGATCGTAGAATTCAACAGAACCAAATATCGTATAGGGAATATTTTCGCGTCGGAGTGCCTCTTCTAAGGAGCGAGACTGGCTATTGGTTCGGTAGAAAATAGCAACATCATCATAAGGAAAGTTAGGGCGTTCCTGTTTGATGCTATTGATCACCCACCAGGCTTCCATTTCACCATCAGACTCGATGTGAAGGTCGATGGAATCGCCTTCGTGAGCTTCTGTAAAAAGAGTTTTCTCGGCTCGATTAACGTTCTTGGCGATCATCGTGCTAGCCGCTTTTACAATATTCCCGGAGCACCGGTAGTTTTGCTCAAGGGCGATTTTCTTCGCACCTGGAAAGGTTCGTTGAAAGTCAATGATATTGGCAGGAGTCGCGCCACGCCAGCTATAGATAGACTGATCGTCGTCCCCAACCACAAAAAGATTGCCGTGACGCTCGCTCAGGCGCCGGATAATTTCGAACTGGGTCCGATTGGTATCCTGAAACTCATCCACTAGCACATGGCGGAATCTTTGGCTTAAAATATCCGAAACAGTCTTGTTGCGTCTCAGTAGTAACAAAACGTTAAGTAGCAAGTCACCAAAATCCATAGCGTTGCAGTTGGCTAGTTCCTCCTGATAGCGGCGGTACAGGGCGACCCCTCCGATGGGGATCAGGTGGCTCATCTCTTGGTGAAGGCGCTCCACATCGGAGGGAAAGTAGCCGTTGGTTTTCACAATGTGAAGGAACGACTTCATGTCGGCCAGGAGGTTGGGAATATCCCCTTTAGGGTTTGCCTCCTTTAGTAGTTTTTTTAGGAGCTTATTGGAGTCACTATCGTCATAAATCGAAAAATTAGTTTGAAAGCCAAGCTCTGATGCAAACTCTCTTAGCCAGCGAGCGCAGGCAGAATGAAACGTGGTAATCGTAGCGCGCTTGGCTTCGGGGCATATGGCTTCGACCCGTTCCTTCATCTCTCCCGCTGCTTTATTAGTGAAAGTGACAGCTAAGATCTCCCAGGGTCTCACGCCGTGCTCAATGAGGTAGGCGATGCGTGTGGTGATGATCCTAGTTTTGCCACTGCCGGCTCCGGCAAAGACAACAAAGGGGCCATCCATGTGGGAGGCAGCTTGTTTTTGGGCTTGGTTTAATTTTTCGAGTAGGTGGCTCACATGATCCTCTTGAGACGGGCTATGCAGCCCGGTCTTTTTATTCGACAGTAACTGATTTGGCTAAGTTTCGCGGTTGATCCACATCGGTGCCGCGCTTGACAGCAATGTGATAGGCCAAGAATTGAATGGGAATCGATGACAATATTGCCTGGAACGCCGGGTTGTTGACCTGCGGACAAGGGATCACATCGTTGCAAACGGCTTGTAGCTTGTCATCCTTGTCGTGGCCAATTCCAATCACCATGCCTTCACGGGCGCGAACCTCTTCAATATTGCTGATGCTCTTGTCGTGATACTCATCCTGAGGCGCGATGGCAACAATGGGCATGTGGCGATCCACAAGGGCTATGGGGCCATGCTTCAATTCGCCAGAGGCGTAACCTTCTGCGTGGATATAGGAGATTTCTTTAAGCTTGAGAGCCCCTTCCAGTGCAATAGGATAGCTAGGGCCGCGACCTATATATAAAAAGTTCGGTGACTCATAGTAGTCATTGATGATGGTTTTTACCTTGTCTTCGGAATTCATGGCAAGATCGATGTGAACCGGAAGGCTGTGCAGCTCCTGAGTCATTTGGTTTTCTTGCTCCGGAGAAAGTTTGCCAATTTGCTTGGCAAAGGCGTTAGCCCAAAGATAGAGGCACAAGATCTGCGAGGTAAAGGCTTTGGTGGAGGCTACCCCAATTTCCGGACCGGCGTTCATCAGTAAGGTGCTATCGCTGATACGATCGATAGACGAGTACTCGACATTGCAGACACTGAAAATTTGGCAACCAGCTTCCTTTGCATGCTTGAGCGATGCAAGGGTATCAGCAGTTTCCCCTGACTGCGATACGGCGATGACCAGGGTTCGGCCTTCGTCCAGCATGTGGGGATTGCGGTAGCGAAACTCACTGGCAAGATCCACGTTTACTGGCAGGCCTGTGAGGGGCTCTATAAAATACTTCCCTAGTAAGCCAGCAATAAACGCTGTACCACAGGCGACAATGTTAATGTCTTGGATCTTATCTAAGTCAAGCTTGGTAATACCCAAAGCTTCTTCATTGAGCTTGCCGTCTTTTAAAAAGTGTTCGATAGAGTGGGAAATCACTGAAGGCTGTTCGTGGATCTCTTTCAGCATGTAATGTCGATAGCCATGCTTCTCGGCACTGCCAGGAGTCCAGTTGATGCTGGTGTAGTGATGTTTAAGTTCGGCTCCTGAAAAATCCCAGAGCCTGACTTCCTTGGCGCTAATCGAGGCGCATTCCCCATCATTAAGGAAGATGGCTTGCTTTGCTACTTCTGCGAAGGTTGTGATGTCGCTACCAAAATAGTTCTCGTCTTGACCCACGCCGATGACTAAGGGAGAGCCCTCCTTAGCTAGAAAAATAGTGTCGGCTTGACCAGAAAAAAGAACCCCTAGGGCATAAGCGCCATTGAGTCTTGCAATTCCCCGGAGCAGAGCTTTTTGAGGAGAACTGTCTTTTGCATACTCTTGGCTGAGGACGTGCGCGATCACTTCCGTATCGGTATCCGAGTTGAACTCGACACCCTGAGCTTTTAGCTCGGACTTTAGGGTGTCGTAGTTTTCAATAATGCCATTGTGTACAATTGTTACCCCTTCACTTTGGTGGGGGTGGGCGTTGACCTGGCTTGGTCCGCCGTGGGTGGCCCAACGAGTATGGCCTACAGCTAGTTGAGATTCGCTAGGCAGTTGGTCGAGTTTTGCCCCTAAGTTAACAAGCTTCCCTTTTTCTTTTTCTAGGTAAACTTGACCATTTTTGATCGCTGCGATTCCGGCTGAGTCATAGCCTCGATATTCAAGTTTTTTTAAGCCATCAAACACAAGTTGAACCGCGTTGCGCGGGCCGACATAGCCAACAATTCCACACATATCTTCAATTCCTTATGAAAAAGAATCTAACCAATCGAGCCTAGCGCTCCTCAGAATAAGCTAGGCTACTTGGCGCAAATTCGTAACAAGTTTCTAAGTTCGCAATACTGAGCCTGGCTCAATGACTGTGCCATCGGGTAAAATCTGGTTCTCTATGATGCACTGGGCACCGATCACGCAGTTGGCTCCAATTTTGGTATGACCAATCAAGCTGCAGTGGGGGCCAATCGTTGAGTCAGGGCCAATACTAACCTGGTCTTCCACATAGCAGGTGTCTTGCAGTTTAAAGGTAACGCCCTCCTGCATGAGTTCTAATCGTTTTTGAGCAATGATCCAATCTTCGATCTGACAAAGTTGGCTACGGTTATTGACCCCGTCGAATGATCGGAACTCTTCGGTTTCAAAAACCATCGCAGGGGAGCCTTGTTCACGAGCAAGCTCAAAGCAATCCGTCAAATAATACTCCCCCTGGGCATTATTATTGTTGAGCTGATGGACCAAATCGAAAAGAAACTTGGTTTCAGCGAATATGACTCCGGTGTTGCATAGGTTGATTTTCCGAGTTTCTGCGTCCGCGTCTTTCTCCTCGACAATCTTGTCAAGGGTGCCATCGTTTACAACTAGTCTGCCATAGCCAAAGGGTTTCGGGTGGCGCATGCCTATAACAGATAGCTTGGCATCCTCAGCTAGTGAGCGTTCGACAAAGTCTGACAGGACCTTTGCTGACAAGGCAGGAGTATCACCCGCACTTATCAAAACATGACTGGCATTGACGACAGAGCCTGCGTAGACTTCGCCTGAAGCATAAGATGGCACATTGTAGCCCTCGAAGGCACATAGGGCGGAAGCCACGGCGTCCCCCGTGCCACGCCTGTTTTTCTGGATCACACAGGTGATATCTGAATTTTCCTTTAAGATGCCATCAAAATTCTGTAAGTCTCCTCCTAGGACAAGACAGTGCTGTTGGACTCCTGAGCTACGGAGTGTATGTAGAATTCTAGAGAGTATGGGTGTTCCAGCGACTTCATGGAGGACTTTGGGAAGCTTGCTTTTCATTCGCGTGCCTTTCCCTGCCGCAAGCAAGATGGCGCAAATGTGAGGATTCGGATGAGTCATGTTTTCTCCTGAAGTTCTTTAAGATCATTGGATTTTTTATCATACCAGATACAGCTTTCACAAAATTTGATTTGAATTGACAACTCGATCGGAGATAATGTGTCAAAAAATCGCAGCCCCCATCCAAGGACATGGTGATGCTATGAAAACTTCAATAATCGGATGCGTAGCAGTTTTCTTTCTCGGCTCTTGTGGAGCCAGAGAGCTTCCATATCAAATTATAAAAACAGGTTCATCTGAGAAAATCGTTGTTCAAGGTCAAACAGTTCATCAAACCAACGCCAGCATCGATTCTGTGCGAAGCTTCGGCTTGGATGGGGAGCTTGTGTCTCTTGAGTGGCGAGAACAAGGACAAAGCTATACAGCAAATTACGGCAATCAGGTTTGGTCCGTGCCCCGGCCAAAATCAACCAGCTTGCCACTGCGTTTTGACTTAAGTCTTGAGAGTTCCCCCACCGGTCTCTATCTGGTCCAGTTACAGACGCCGCTTGTACCGAGCATAAGAGACTGGTTGCAGGGTCACGGGGCGCGAGTCCTGCGGGTGATGGGAGGCCATCGGCTTGTGCTGGCTGGGGAACAAAAGCTCGTTGATCAGCTTGTGGGTCTCTCCTTTGTTTCTTGGGTTAAAAACTTTCATTCCAGCTGGAAAGTGCCAGTTGGGGGGTATGCCTCCGAAGAAAAGGTTTGGTTGATTCAGGCCGCAGAGCGGAGCCAAATGGAACTGCTTCGGGCTGAGTTAGTCAATCGCGGCATCAAAGTTCTTTCGTATTCGAAAGCGGGCTTTTTTCATGGGCTTGTTGAAAGCCGTTCTCAGTTGGACGAACTACTTGAAAGTCCCTTGGTGATTTGGGCTGAGCCTGACTCCCAAAACATTGAATTGGATATGGACAATGCCAGGATTCAAGGAGGGGCTAACTACCTAGAAACTAACTTTGCTCAGGATTCGGCAGTTCCCGCCTATACAGGGGTAGGTATTAAAGGGCATGTATTAGAAGGTATTGACCCCAGTCATCCGGATTTTGCTGCCAGTGAATTTCGTGAAAAGCCAATTGGCGTTGATAACCTCACCGTATCAAGCCATGGCCATAAGACATTTGGGATCTTATTTGGCAGTGGTTTGGGCAATGAGAAGTCTCGTGGTTTACTGCCCAATGGCCAGGGCTACTATACCCACTACACGCAGCTGTATTTGGAGGAACCGGGCAGTCGGGCCCAAGGGGGCCGTTATGAGCTTACTGAGCGATTGATCGAAGATCATGGAGTCATGTTCCAAACAGCATCTTGGGGATATAGCACAACATTGGATTATACCCTTCGCTCGGCTGAAATGGATCAGATCGTTTTTGATTTGGATATTCCTATCATGCAGTCGCAAAGCAATGCTGGCACGCGCTGGTCAAGACCTCAAGCTTGGGCAAAGAACGTTATATCCGTTGGTGGCGTTTACCACTTTGAGACTGCTGATCCCAGCGATGATCAATGGGATGCAGGTAAGTTTAGTCGTGGCAGCATCGGACCCGCCGAGGACGGTAGGATTAAGCCAGATTTAGTTGGATATATGGATACTACCTACACGACCAATCTTGGCGGCGGCTATATTGAGTTCGGAGGTACGTCGGGAGCGACCCCGATGGTTGCCGGGCATGTTGGACTTCTCTTGGAAATGGCGATGCGCGGCGATTTGAATGGTATCGATCGTCAAGATAGGCTTCATAGTGCGACCGCTAAGGCTCTTCTCATTCATGGTGCTGCACAATACGCCTTCGCCGGACGTGATGGCGACATGAATCGGTTTCATCAAGGGTGGGGATTTCCAGATCTTCGCCAGATATATCGGCAGCGTCAGGACCTGACCATTATTAACGAGTCGGTGCCTTTGCAGATGAATGACCGCTTTCAACAAGAGTTTGTAATCGGCCCAGGCGATTCTGTTCTGGCGACATTGGTTTATCGTGACCCTCCTGGGGTTATTGGCAGCGGTTTGGCTCGGGTAAACGATCTGGATCTTCGTTTGACGTCTCCGTCGGGTCAGGTGTTCTGGGGTAATGCTGGACTTAAGGATTCGACCCAGTCCCAGCCAGATGGTGCTCCTGACGAGATCGACACGGTTGAGCGTGTCATTATTGATCAGGCAGAAGAAGGGGTTTGGACGGTGGAAGTGTTGGCATCTGAGGTAAACCAGGATACCTACCTAGGAACTCCTGAGTTGGATGCAGGATTTGCACTGGTGCTATCTCGCGGTGTTGGAAATGCCGCTCCGTATTAGAGGACACTTTTCCGCTTAATGCGGCTTGGTCCCTTGACATGGGCTAGGGACTCGTGGAAAGTAGGGTGAAAATTCGGCTCACTTGAGCGCAGAGAAAGGATCGAGCCTTGGAAGAAACTATCGAACAATCCCTTAATGCCGTTGAACTAAGTCAAAAAGTTGATGGGAGCTGGCAGGCGACCCACGGACCGTCGGGCAAGGTTGCTCATGGGCTCAATGAAACTGAGGCTATGGATGCCATGCGAGCTATGTTGGGAATGGATGATGATGGCAGCTTTGTTGAGCCTTTGACTAGTGATCTCTTTGAAGGGGTAGCTAACGAAATTGCTCTATACTTAGAAGGTCCGGTTTCAAAGATGTTGGAGTTGCACTCCGGTTTCGCTCGCTTGGAAGCATATGGTGAGGGTGTAGCAACGATTCGCTTGGGTGGCGGTTGTCAAGGTTGTCCTTCATCACGTATCACACTGATGAATGGCGTTTTTAAGGAATTGCAAGAAAAATTTGGTGAGGATGTTGTCACGGATGTTCAGCCCGTTCTAGACTAGAGTTTGTCGAAGGATGTATTCGTGGTCACAGGTCCACTTGGAAGGATAAACATGGGACTCTTTGGGAAATTTAAAGACTATCAAGCCACACGCTCAGAAAAGCGGCTCGAAAAGGCAGCGAAGCTTGTGAAGAATCCAAAAGCTATCAAGGAAGATCGCTGGTCGGCTCTGAAGTTTTTGGCAGACGATGCAGAAGGTGCGGAACGAGTGATTAATGCCCTGCTTTCGCGCTTCGAATATAGTCTAGAGCACGGTATCTTAGATAGTCGTGAAAAAGATCTGGCCCTAAAAGGAGTGATTCGTTTTGGGGAAGAAGGTGTTCCTGTGATCGAAGAGTGGATCAAGAAAACGGATCGCATCGCTTGGCCGATCAAAGCTCTCAAAGCTGTGACGGATGAGAAGCAAGTTGTCGAATCTCTCAAGGCGGCTTTGGTTTTAGAAGACGTTCGATTCGATCAGGCAAAGGTCGACAAGAACTACGATATTCTCTGCTATATGAGAGACTTCCAGCTAAGTGGCTTTGAAGAAAGTATCAGTCACTTTCTGAAAGATTCTGACGAGCGAGTGCGCTTTGCTGCTGCGGAGTCCTTAATTGAGCAGGAATCCAATGAGGTTGCTCAGTACCTGGAACCTTTCTTATCTGATACCACTTCAGAAAATCGTCGGATTAAGGAAGCGGTGACACGGGCGTTCATTGAGCGAAAGTGGCCTGTAAAAGATGGTGCGGCTTTCACAGATGGTTATATTAGTGATAACGCCCGTCTTAGCCAGCAAGGTTTAGTGGAGCGAGTTTAATCTAAGCTCTTATTAAAGAAACCAATGCGGTTGCCGGATGGGTCTTCGATCATAGTGATGACCCCATACCCCGGGAGCCGCTGATCGCGAAATACCAGCCGCCCTCCCAGGGCTTCAACTTGATCCAGAGCTAGAGACCCTTCTGACTTGAAGTAAAGTACGGGGCCCTGACCAATTTCCTCGTGGCTCGGCACGAGGCTGATACCGTAGGGGCAGTCTTTTGGGGTTTGTAGCACGACATAGCGATGAATCTCGATAGGCACGGTGGGCCAGCCTAAGACCACTTCGTAAAATGTGATGGCAGCATCTAAATCTTCTGTTGGAAACTCAATCTGGCAAAGTTTTCGAGGATCAATCATCCAGTACCTTCCTCGGAATTCTAGGGTTAAGGCAGGTGAGTACCTCATAGTGGATGGTTTCTGCCCAAGCCCCCAGTGTTTCGGCGTCTATGGTTTCTGAGCCATCGCTCCCGATGAGAGTTACCCGATCGCCAGTTTGCACTTTGCTGAGGTGGCTGATGTCGACCATCATCATATTCATGCATATACGGCCTACTATGGGGCACCGTTTCCCTTTGATTAAGACATAGCTCCCGCGGCCGCTAGCAATCCGAGGATAACCTTCGTAGTAACCCACGGGTAACACAGCAATGGTCATATCTTTCATGGCCTTGTACGTGCAGCCATAGCCAATACAGTCGCCCTCCCGAACGGTCTTGGTTAGGGCAACTTCTGTGAGCCAAGACAGAACTGGCTTCAGATTCTCCAACTTATCGTGGGTTTGAAGGTAGGAAAGCCTTGTGGCTTGAGACGGCCATAGGCCAAACATAGAGATCCCAACCCGAGTAATATTAAAGTGAGCTTGCTCTAAAAGCAGTGTTGAGGCGCTTGATGCAATGTGAGTTTTGATGTGGAGCCCAGCGGTATCTAGAGCCTTGCGACCTTGTTCGAAGCGTTCTAGCTGCTTGTGTGCATAGGATAATTCGACAACATCTTCCACGTTGGCGAAATGGCTAGCTAGGCCAACGATATCGCTCTTGAATGGTTTAAGAGTTTCTAAGATCTTAGGTAGCATCTCAGGCTCGAAGCCTTGGCGAGACATACCCGTATCGATTTTGATGTGAATCTTTGGTTTTAAAGGCAATTGCAGCCAGGTCTCTAAGCTGAAAAGATCACCGATGAATATATCCGCTCGCGCCCTGGCTGCCTGCTCGTAAAGGCTTTGGGGCACCGGGCCAACGACTAATATAGAGCCTTGATAGCCAAAGCTTCTTAGCTCTTCGGCCTCTTCCACATAGTTTACCCCGAGCCAGGTCGGAGCTACCACACTACAAAGGGCGGCGTAGACTTCTTTCAGGCCGTGACCATAAGCATTGGATTTGATCACCGGCATGAGTTCGGACGGTGACGATACGCGTTCGAAAATCCTATAGTTTTCAATCAGCGCCTTACGCGATAGTTCTATCCAACAACGCATTCATGATCCAAGTTAGTAAACGATTCTAAGAGGTGCGACTTGGCGAGATTCCTCGGCGAAGCCGCTGAGCTTTAACGATACCCTTGTTGGCTTGTTTTTGCACGGACTCTGTGTGAGTGGTCTGAGGGTGGATACAAGAATGGTATCGCTGGTTTCACGGTAAACCAGTCCTTGGTAGCCGGGGCACGCCCTAGGCGTGGTGATTTGAAGTTTGTTGGCTTTCATCGCAATAGAGTTTGGGCTGACAAGGCTTAGGGGTGTGTTGGGTAAGGATTGAAATGAGATCAGGTTGTCGTCTGCGAGCTGGGATTGGAATAGCTTAGTTTGAAAAGCAGCCCAAGACCTTGGCACGACGCCGGGTGCGCAGATATCGCGGCTATATTGGGCCACGAGTACAGCAAATTTGCCCGACTTTTTTACCAGGCCAATGGGAGCCTCATGACAATAGCGTAGATAGCGTAGCTCTGTGTAGCTTTGGTGCCTTGTGATAGAACCTTGGCGAATAGGGCGTAAGAGTGTCCGGTAAGGCTTGTGCGAGTCGCGGCTAATATGCACGTTCTGAATGTACTTTGATAATCCGCGAAACTTTGTGGTCTTGGTCATTAGGGGGCAAGTGCTGGGACTTTTTGTGCCAAGCACTGCTACGGAAAGCCCAGAGCCTACCTTCTTCACGACTTGGCCAAGAGGCTTGCTACAATAAGTTCGGTAATTTGAGTAAAGCTGCTGCCGGTGGATATACGTATTCTCTGTGGGAAGCCACATGAGACGTTGCGATTCGTGCAGAGGGTTAAAGCTCATTGCTTTCCTTATTAGCTTTTGGCTGAGTAGTCCTCTCAAAGGGATCACACGCTTCTCGGAAGCGCTGAGGCACTGGCTTTGAGGAAAGCTGAGAACGGCGCCTATTTTAGGTTGTTTTTGACTTCCCCCCAGGATAATACCCTGAAATTCGGAGCCGCAGGGTTGCCAGTAGACGAGTCGCTCGCGTTTTGTCTCGTTAATGATTTTAACAGGTTGTATCCGGATGTAAGGAGATGGTGCCGCGCTGATAGAGCTGCCTGACAACAGCCAAATGACTAATATAAATAGTGTTTTTTGGAGTCCAGGCATAGGGTACCTACTCTTGAGATAGTTTTTGGATGAGGCAAATTAGCTTAGTCTGGTGAATAAGTCAATATGGCTTTTGAGAGAAGTTTCTAGCTTTGTACTCTTGAAATAGCAAAAACCTTCTGATATAGTCCTGCGGCTGCTTGACATTTTGCAGATTGAATTTCATGAAGTGCGTTATTTAAACCGAGTTAAGTGGCTAGATCAAGGGAGTAAATTATGTCAAAGAAAACATATCAACCAAGTAGAAAAAAACGTATCCGATCTCACGGCTTTCGTTACAGAATGGCAACTCCTGGTGGTCGCAACGTTTTAAAAAGAAGACGAGCTAAAGGTCGTAAGAGACTTTCGGTTTCTGTCTACCAAAAATAAGGGTGAGCCGCTTATCCCGGCCACAGCCTCGCCATGTTTAGTTTTCCAAAAGAACATCGGCTCTTAAAGCGAGCGGAGTTTAAGATCACTTTAGATGAAAATATCAAAGTGGTGACTCCGCATCTGGTCGTTTTAGGTGTACCTGCACAGTTCGACAAGACACGGATGGGGTTGATTGTTTCTCGTAAAGTGGGCATTGCTGTTGTCAGAAACAAGGTCAAACGGCTCTTGAGAGAATCTTTCCGTTCGATTTCGGATCATCGCCTTCCTATGGACATTGTAGTCATCGCGCGCAAGCCGGCGGCTAATGCAGATGTTCATACGCTAAAAGAATCTTTACAGTCTTCGCTTGTAAGGTTGGCGCGGAAGATTCAGGCTCGTGTTTCCTAAAATTGAAGAGATCCGCAGACGCCGCGTGCTTTGTATCCTCAACCAAGGTATGTTCTTACGAGAGTTTGGAAAAAGGGTTATGAAGCCATGCTGGGGCACTTATTCATTCTTTTGATCAAGGCCTATCAACGATTCTTATCGCCACTCTTAGGACAAAATTGTCGGTTCTACCCGTCTTGTTCTCAGTATGCGGTGGAATGCTTCGACAAATACTCAGTTCCAAAATCTTTCATCAAAATTGGGGCCCGTTTAGGGAAGTGTCATCCATGGCATCCAGGAGGAATTGACCTGCCATGAATATGGATAGAAGAACGATCATCGTCATTATCGCAACCATGTTCAGTTTTGTAGCCTACAACTACTATATGCAACAAAAGTATCCAGATTATTTTTCCGGACGTATGGCGGAAAATATCAAAGAGGATATGAGTCCTGAAGAGCGCGCTGAGTTAGATGCTCTGAATGAGCAGTTACGAGAGGCTAAGTCGGCAGAGAAAGCTGGCGAAACGAGCCCCCAGGAAGGCGTCGCAACGAGTAGCGAACCAGCAGCCATCGGCGAGCCTCAAGTGGAGCGCTTGTCTCCAGAGGACTTGCGCATCGAAACTGAAAACCGGGTCTTTATTTTCGATCAGGACTCGACCTTGCTCAGTGTGAAGCTAAAGAACTATCGCCAAGAACAAAAATCGGATGCCCTCGTCGAGCTTCTGGATAACCCGATGATGGTTCAGGGAAGCCTCGATCCTGTGGGTCGCAGACCCCAAAAAGGTTACTCGGCGGTCCGTGATGGTCAAACAATCAGCTTCAGCAAGCAACAGGATAAATTTCTGGTAGAGCAAAAGTTTGTTGTCCCAGAAAGTGGCTATGGCCTTGATCTAGCTGTGACCTTCACGAATACTTCAGATAGTCGGGCAGATCTGACGAGTTCCCTGCTTGTACTTCAAAACGTCTATCTCCCCCAGGAATCTGGTGGCTTTGGCCCCGCAGCATTTATGGCCCAAAACAAAGCATTCATCTATGGGCTTGATGGCAGTCGAGAAGAAGAAATTGCCAAGGACTATTGCGAAGACTCTGATGGGATGGTTTTTGGAGAGGCCTTGAATCAAGAGCGTCTCGATTTTATCGGCTTTGATTTGCATTACTTCCTTGCGGTTTTAAGCCCCGACACCAAGATGAATTTTGTTATGAACCGCATGAGCCCTCCCTCTGAGGCCGCGATTTGTCCGATTAGTTTGGTTGCTTACCAAAAACAGGGTTTAGTTGAGCCAAATCAATCGATAACTCTCAACTTTAAAGGCTATTTTGGGCCGAAAGATGTTGAGCTTCTGGAAAAAGAAGATCCTAAGTTTACGAATACGGTGCGCTTTGGCTGGTTCTCGATCCTAGCAAAGCCGTTGCTTCTGGCAGTAAAGTGGTTTTACTCACTGGTACATAACTATGGCATTGCGATTATTATCGTGACAGTCATTCTCAAAATTTTGTTTTTCCCTTTGACTAAGGCGGCTGCTGTTTCGATGAAGAAGATGCAGAAGCTTAATCCAGAGATGACAAAGCTGCGAGAGAAGTACAAAGATGACCCGCAGCGTCAGCAGAAAGAGTTGATGGCATTTATGGCGAAACATAAGGTGAACCCAGCTAAAGGCTGTTTGCCCATTTTGCCTCAGATTCCCGTGTTTATCGCCTTTTATAACGTTCTTTCCCAAGCGATTGAACTGCGGCATGCGCCATTTTTTGGTTGGATTCATGACCTTGCGTCAGCTGATCCATACTACATAACGCCAATATTGCTTGGGGTTGGTATGTTTGTCCAACAGAAGCTGACTCCAAACCCCAGTATGGACAAGAATCAAGAGAAGATCATGCTCATGATGCCGCTCATATTTACGGTGATGATGCTGTCCTTACCCGCTGGTATGGTATTATATATGATAGCCAACACAGCAGTTTCGATCGCACAGCAGCAGTGGCTCAATCGCCGCTTAGACAAGCAGTTTGGTTAAAGCTGTCTTATTCTGGTTTCAATACATGAAACTAACAACTTAGAATTGTGACAAACCGATGCTGAGAGAAACTGACAGTTAATTAGGAGAGTTAAATGCAGAATAGATCGTCAGAAGAAGTAAGAGTAACCGCAAAAACAGTAGATGTAGCCCTAAAAGAAGCAGCGTCCCTTCTCAATGTCGAACAAGGTGATGTTGATTATCGAGTGGTTTCTCAAACCAATGGCGGATTCTTTTCATTTCTAGCGAAAAAAGTAGAGATCGCAGCCTGGAGCAAAGTCAACGGTTCCAGCAAAAAAAGAGTGCCAGCTTCGGCAAGCACTAACGAGCAAGCAGATATGAGTGATCGAGAAATCGAAGAACTTAAAGATGATTTGCGAGAGTTTTGCGCCGGCATTTGTCAGTACGTGAGTGGTCAGGACGTGAAGGTCACAGCAGAGCTTGCTGATCAAAGGTTGATTCTTGATATAGACGACGAATACATGTCAGCACAGATCGCTAAAAACTCTAAACTGGCCGAGTCTCTAGAGCACATCCTTCGCAAAAAGCCTCGTCACCTTAAGCGAGAATTGCCGTTTCGTATTTTCGTCGATGTGAAGGGTGTTCGTCGAAAGCGAGAAACTGATCTAGTGGAACTGGCACGAGACCTTTCTGAAAAAGTTCATGAAAACAAGCGACCGATCGTTCTGAATTACAAAAGCTCATACGATCGCAAGATCATCCACATGGCCCTCGACAAAGACGATCGCGTGTATACTAAATCAATAGGCACTGGACCCAATCGTAAGCTGATGATTCTGCCGATTAAGAAGAAAGATGAGGCCGACGGCCAGTATGAGCAAGTCTAAACTGATTAAGCTTAAAAAATTGGATGCGAAGACAAGCCCGGCAGATGCTGGGCTTTCGCATACTGATAGACCAATCGCCGCACTAGCCTCTGGGCAAGGGGCAGCAGCGGTTTCGATTATTAGGATCTCAGGTGCTTGCACCTTTTCGATGCTAGCTCCTTTCTTTCCAAAACGAGATGAGTTTCCTGAGCGAGAAATGACTCTCTCATCGTTTGTTGACCCCGAAACGGGTGATGTGGTGGATGAGTTGATGTTAGCGCTTTTTGCTGGGCCTCGGTCGTTTACTGGAGAAGATTCGGCGGAACTTTTCTGCCATGGCGGGCCTTACATTGTGAATCGAATCCTTAAGAGTCTTTTTCAACATGGCTGTCGACCAGCAGAGCCTGGGGAATTCACCAAACGAGCCTTTCTCAATGGCAAGGTGGATTTGACGGCTGCCGAGGGTATTCGGGAGTTGGTTGAAGCCGGATCTCATCAGCAGTGGCTGGCCGCTCGGCAGCTGGCTACCGGGCGCCTGGGTCAAGTGATCGAGCAGTTGCGCATCGAGATCATTGGTGCAATGGCCTATCTGGAAGCGAGAATTGATTTTCCTGATGAAGGCGACACCCAAGGGGTGGCGTTGGACCACGTTAGCGATCGAGTGAAGCAGGTCTTGACCAGAGTTGAGGCCTTGCAAAATAGCTATGACAGCGGGCGAGTTGCAAGCTCGGGCCTGATGGTGACTATCATAGGCGCTCCGAACATGGGGAAGTCGTCTTTAATGAATGCACTTCTCGACAAGGAAAGGGCAATTGTCACTGATATTGCCGGGACAACCCGTGATTACCTGGAAGAGCGCTGCCTCGTGAAAGGCCGCTTGATTCGGCTAGTTGATACAGCTGGTATTAGAAGTACAGAAGAAGTTGTAGAGAAAATTGGCGTAGGGGCGGCGGTAAAGCTTGCCCACGAGGCTGATTTGGTGATTATTTTGACGGCGGCTAATGCAAGCCAGGATGAGCTTACTTACTTTCAAGAGGCTATTGCTGCCGTACCGACTGAAAAATGCATTCCGGTGATTAATAAAATCGATCAAGTCTCCAATGACTTTGATTTCGAAGATAAGGCTCTCAAAATCTCTTGCAAGACTGGTGATGGGATAGAGTTGCTTCGTAGCGATATTGCTGCACGAGTGGATGGGTTTGTTGGTAATCTAAAGGAAGAGCCTTTCATCACTTCTGCCCGCCACGCAACAGCACTTGAAGACTGTAAGTCTTTCTTACTAAGGTTCTTTTCAGGAATCGAAGATGGTCTTTACGAAGAGATGCTAGCCTTTGAGCTGCAACACGCCATCCGCGCTTTGAGCTCGATTATTGGAGATGTGGAGCATGATGATCTTCTGGACCGTATTTTTTCGGAATTTTGTGTGGGAAAATAGTAAAAATACTTAAGTTTTTTTCAAAATCTGCCGAAATACCGAACGGTAGCACCGCATGACACAGCATCTGATATTTGTTGGATTAGGTTCTAAAAAGCGAGCTTGAGGAGTTATAATAAAAGAAGCCAAAATCGGACGATGGGGAGGCCGAGATGACTCTGGATACGATCCAACAGGTTCTAGAATCGAAACAATATCCCGCAGACTTCAAAGGTCATTGGATTGGTGGTGAGTGGGTCAACGATCGTCGCGGCCAGGACCTAAGTGGTTCCCTGAATCCCAGCAACGGCCAGCGTTTGGTGCATGTTAACACCAGCAAGTTCCTTGTGGAACAAGCGATCGATGCAGCTCATCAATCATTTTCAGAACTTAGCTCCTTAAGCCTGGACCAAAGGCTAGAATTTCTCGAAAAATTTAGACAGGTTACAGTAGATTATCGAGATCTTTTGGTACTCGCCCTGCGGCACGAGGCGGGCAAGCCCTTGTGGGAAGCTGAACAAGATTTTAATTCAGCCATACGTCAGCTCAACCAAGTGTTGGAAAAGCGAGATCAATTAATTGAATCGATCGTGACGCCCTACCGGCTTCAGGGTGGCGATGCGAAGTTCGCTCTACAGCCCCTCGGGGTCTGCGCGGTTTTTCAGACGTTTTCAACGCCTCTGAATACAGTCGTTCAGTCTTTGATTGCAGGCTTGGTCGCTGGTTGTCCTTTGGTAATCATGCCATCGAGCCATGCAGCCTTGAACGGCCTTATTTTATCTCATCTCTTGTCAAACTTAGAGTTGCCTAATGGTGCTGTGAATGTGGTTTTCGGCAACTATCAGTACTTCTCAAAGGCGCTCCAGGACAGACGGATCAAAGGCGTGATCTACTCTGGCTCCCGAGAGCACTGCGATACAATTCGGGGTGACTACTCCCACGTTCTCGATCGAGAGTTGATGCTCCAATCTGGAGGCAAGAACTCTGTCATCATTCATTCCTCAGCTAGTATGGATGATGCCATTCGCTTGTCTTTGCTGGGTGTCGTGAAGAGCGCTGGGCAATTGAACACATCCACGAGCCGGATTTTTGTTCACAAAGATCAGCTGGAAGCCTTTGGTGAGAAGGTGGTTCCGGTGATTCACAATCTTCGTATCGGCCCGACCGACAGCGAGGACAAACCCCTCATGGGGCCGCTTTACTCCCAAAAAGCTGTGGACAAGTTTTTGCGCTTTCAAACAATGGCCAAGCGCGAGGCTGAAGAAACCTTGGTGTGGGGTAAGGCCTACGATCCAAGCTCCCAAGGATTTTTTGTGTCCCCAGGAGTTCACGTTTTTAATGAATTTGATGATAGCAGTTCCTATCAGAGTAATGTCTTCATGTGCCCAGACGTTGTGATATATCCCTATGAAGAGATGGAAGAGGCAATTTCTTGGGCAAATACTACCAATGCGTCCCATGTGACCTCGCTCGTCGGTGATAAAAATCAATTGGAAGCTTATCTACCGTTGGTGAAAGCCCCAAATGTTATGATTAACCTGCCGACTGTGGGGGCAAACGTTCAGCCGCTCATGACCGGCCGAGAGCTATGTGGTGGCCATCGCTACAATGGCTTTGGCTTAGTTGCACTTATGACCTATCCTCAGGCAAGTCAGAGCAATGCAGAGCTGGAAGCGATCGTCGCTGAATGGCCCTGGGAGCCTTAGACGCTCCTTTCCTCTTTTCTTCTAGCGTCTCCTGTCCTATGCTCGACTCTTATAGACCGTAAATTTGCGTCCCAGGAGGCCAGGTTGGAAGGCGAATTGAAGGCTCAAGCAAATTATTGGGCAACATCCGCAGTTTTTGACGTAGATACCCGCCGAGAGATTCAAGGTCTTCTCGACGAGGGTAATAGCCAAGAGCTAAAAGAAAGATTCTATAAAGATCTTGAGTTTGGAACTGGTGGAATGCGCGGCATTCTAGGTGCTGGCACCAGTCGCATGAATATTTATAACGTTCGAAAGGCTACCCAAGCCTTTGCTGACCATATCAACGAATTCTTTCCCGAGCGAAGTGATAAAAGCATTGCTATCTCATACGACTCCCGTCGTTTTTCCAGGGATTTTGCAGAAGCAACTGCTGAAGTGATGGCGGCTAATGGGATCAAGGCATATATCACCAAGGAGCTGCGACCGACTCCCATGCTGTCGTTCATGGTTCGGTATTTTAAGTGTGTCGGTGGTGTTTGTGTAACAGCCAGCCATAACCCTCCGAACTATAATGGCTATAAGGTATACTGGGAGACTGGTGGGCAGATTGTACCGCCTCACGATCAAGCTGTGATTGATCGCTACTCAAAGCTCAAGGCCTATGAGGATATCAAAGTGATGTCTTTTTCAAAGGGCCTGGAAAAGGGCTTGATCGAAGAGGTGGGGCGTGAGCTAGATGACTCCTACTTCGAGCGAGTTGCGGAACTTCGGGGCTTTACAGATGGAGCACCCATTAAAATCGTCTACACTCCGCTCCATGGTACGGGAGCTTTTCCTGTAGAAAAAGCCTTGAACATGTTCGGCTTCCAGGATGTGATTTCTGTTCCCGAACAGAGAGATCCTAACGGTGACTTTCCAACAGTAAAGTTTCCTAATCCTGAAGACCCAGAAGCATTAAAGATGGCTATCGACCTCGGCCGCTCGCTTGATGCCGACTTGATAATGGGTACTGATCCTGACACTGATCGGATTGGTATTGTAGTCAAAGAAGGGGATGATTACACCATTCTCAATGGTAATCAAATTGGGTGTCTGCTCGTGGATTATGTCCTTTCCTCGCAAAAGGCCCTCGGCAAGCTGCCTGACAACCCCTTGGTGATTAAGACGATTGTTACTACCGACTTGCAGGAAAAAATTGCGACTCACTACGGGGCGAGCTGCGAAGAGACTCTTACGGGGTTCAAGTGGATTTGCCAACTTGTAGAGGATATCGAGGCTGGTCGGGTGAAGCCCTATCGCAAGTATGTTTGTGGTGGCGAAGAGAGCTTTGGCTTTCTTGCTGGTAGCTTCGTTCGGGATAAGGATGCAGTTTCAGCCTGCTGCATCGCGGCGGAAATGATCTCCCATTATAAGGCTAAGGGCCTTACTTGTAGTGATGTTCTCGATCAGATGTATCGCCGTCATGGTGTTTATATGGAATCACTTAAGACGGTGACTCTACCTGGTATGGAAGGGGCCGCAAAAATCAGCGCGATGATGGATCGCCTGCGCTCCACACCACCACGAGAAATTACCGGAATCTCTGTGCTTAAGATGAGAGATTTGCAAACGAGCCAAGAGTACGAACAGATCGATGGGAAGTTTCAGCCCACAGATCAAGTCCCACTCCCAAGTTCCAACGTGCTACAATTTACATTGGAAGACGGCTCGAAAATCAGCGCGCGCCCGTCAGGTACTGAACCAAAAATAAAGTTTTATTTTTCTGTACCTAAGGATATCGATGCTGACGCTGATGATCAAACCCTAAACGCTGCCAAAGACGATTGCACCAACCGCTTGCAACTGCTCGAGTCGACCTTCGCTTCTATGACCCAGTAAGATAAGAAGGCTCAAGGCCTTCTTATCTCTTAGGCAAAATTTTTTGATAAGGGGCCAACAACCATGCAAAAATATTGCTGGTTAGGAGCTTTAGGACTCTGTGTATCCTTAGCTTTAAGTCCGATGGCTTGGAGCGCGACCTATCGTAAGGCGACCGAGGGTCGGGACGTGGTTAAGAAAAAGATCTATCCAAAGCGGAAGAAGATCGAGATAAGCGTTCCTAGTTTAGGAATCATCATGAACCAATCCTACCTCAATACCGTTCTTGTCGGTGGGGGGGTGACATATTTTATGTCAGAAACTTGGGGCGTGGGGCTGGATTTAACCCTCGGTATCAATGAAGATCGATCTGAAAGAACCTGTATCGAGAATTTTTTCTACGATCCCCAAGATGAAGTGGGGCCCGCCTGTGCTCTTGTTGATGGGGATGCTGGTCTGATTCAGAATGCCGATGAAGATGGCAACAATTTCCCCCGATTTGGCCCCGCCTATGTTCCTATTCGTGAGATTAACAACCTCATCATGGCGAACCTTGTATGGACTCCAGTTTATGGCAAGCAGTTGGTGTTCTTGAATAACACCAGTTACTTCGATCTTTTTGTAGAGCTAGGGGCGGGGATTGCTAGTTCCACCTTTTATGAAAAACGCGATGTTTTAGCTAATGGCAAGGTGCCTAGGGGCTTATTCACCCCGGATAATACCGAAAACCAAGAGCAAAATGAGCAGGCTACCATAGCTAACAATCAGATCGGTGCGACTATTTCTGAAACAGACTCTTATGGCAGCAACGGTCGACCTGACCCTCTTTCTCAGAACCATATCATGTTCAATCTAGGGATTGGCCAGAAGTTTCACTTTGGTGGTTCGTTTCACCTAAAGATTTTTATTCGCAATCAGCTTCTCTTGGGAACTTCGCAGGGGTTTGATAACTTGCTGTCTATCATGGGCGGGGCTGGAATTCGGATATGAGTCAATTGTTGGGGGGAGCAAGAAGTTTTTCGTTCAAGCGATAGCTAAATGCACGTCCCTTTCCTTCGTTCTTTAATAAAATTCCTTTGTCTAACAAGTCTCTAAGGTCTCTCTTAGCTGATTCTGGGGATGTTTTAGTGATACTTACATATTTCTTGTTGCTTAGCCCTCCCTCGAATTCTTCTGGTAGTTTCCTGATAATCTTATCGATAACTTTCTGTTGTCTAGCATTTAATGTGCTCTGACTGATGTTCTGATAGAAGTAAGAAACTTTTTCTGCTGTTAGAATCATACTCTTTGATGATTCTAGGCAATCACAGAAGATTTCTAGGAACCAAGTCAGCCATGGGGTGAGATCGCCTTGAGATTTTTGACAGCTCTCTAGGATCTTGTAGTAGGATGTTCGATGCTTGTTGATTGCGGACGACAGGCTGTAGAGTCTTCTACTTGATTTTTCATCCTGAGCTAGGGCCATATCAGTAATGGCCCTCGCAATTCTTCCATTTCCGTCTTCAAATGGATGGATCGTGATGAACCAAAAATGCGTTAAAGCAGCCTTGATAATTCCGTCTGTTTCTTGATTTGGTAAGGAGTTGAACCAACTGAGGAATCTTTTCATTTCGGGTCCAACAGAGATTGATGGGGGTGCTTCGAAGTGCACCTTTTCCTTACCCATCGGCCCAGAAATAACTTGCATAGGCATAGTACTACTTCTGTACTTGCCGACATCTAATTTGCGGATACCTGAGTACCCTGTCGGAAATAGTCCGGCCTGCCAGCCCCATAGTCTCTCATTTGTGAGGGGAGTATGATAATTCTTGGTTGCATCCACAAGGATTTGAACCAAGCCATCTGCTTTTCTCTCTGCTTCAGGCAATCCGGCTGCAGTTAGTCCAAGGCGTTTTGCGACGGAGGACCTGATGCTCTTTTTGGAGAGTGCTTCCCCTTCAATGGAGCTGGTTTGATAAGCTTCCTCAACAAAGAGATCAGCTTCGGACTCTAGTTTTAAGAAATCGGCTTTGCCTAATAGATAGCCTTGGCACTTTCTTGCTTTTGCAAGGGGTGTTATCAGTTCGTTTGAGTCCCAGTTGAACTGCGTCCAATTCTTTTTTTGCCAGATGTATGTCATGAGTGAATACTTTTGACTCCTACGCCCCATTTGTTTCAGATAATCAGGTTGATTTATGACCCAATTAAGCTTCCTAATCGGGTCAAAATCTGACCCGATTAAATGTTCTAATCAGGTCAAAAACTGACCTGATTATCCCCTGAAATCGGGCCAATCTCAAGGCATGAGGTATAAATCTTTTAATTTCGAGTGTTTATGAAGTCTTGTAGGGGGGCGTGAGAAAATGTAGCTATTTTTACAAAAAAGGCGAAGTGAACCACTCCGCCTTTGCCCTGGAGTCGATATTCTAGAAGGGAATATCATCCAAACTTGCAGTATCAGGTCCGCCAAAGCTGTGGTCAGCTGGGGATGGATCAGCTGGTGGTGGTGTGAAATTGCTCTTGTTCTGCTGCTGGTAGCCGCCGCTGGGCTGGCTGCTGTACTCATTGTTCCTAGATGACGCTCCGCCACCAATGAACTGGACAGTTTGCGCGACCACTTCTGTAGAGTAGCGCTTTTGACCGCTTTGATCTTCCCAGCTACGGGTTTGGATGCGGCCTTCTACATAAACACTGCGGCCCTTGCTGAGATATTTGGCGCAATTTTCCGCTTGTTTGCTCCAGACGACAACGCGATGCCACTCTGTGCGCTCCTGTCGGCCACCATTAGGATCGTTGCGAACGTCCGTTGTAGCTACGCTGAGAGTACACACTGCAGTGCCGCTAGGTGTGTATTTTAATTCAGGGTCCTGTCCAAGGTTCCCCAAAATAATCGCTTTATTAACAGACGCCATACTTACTCCTAACTCTTGTCCTGATTCTACCTACTCAAAGGGTAGGCTCAAATCGGTTATTACTAGCCTCAAGACCATGGTACAACCAAAAATTAACATTGCCTTCCATTGTCATTCAATGACATTGTAAAGGCGCGAAATTGTATTGTTTAGTAAGGAGTATATACCAATGTTCGTTGGTTCAATCCATATAAGAAAAATAATCTCGGTAATTTCCGTCTCCCTGGGCGTCCTATCTTGCACCACAGATGAGAAGTTTCCGAGCATAGATAATCGGATAGCTGGCCCTGTCGACGTAGCTACATCCGGGCAGTACTCCTTTGTCCTGAACTCGGACTTTGATCGCAACTATAACACAGGCTCTATTCTAACTTTGGATCTTTCTCAGGAGGCTGGCTCTGAAAAGGTCGGTACTCACAAAGTACCACGAATGGGGCGCTCGATTTTTACTCGCAGCAGCTTGATGATTGCTACCTTTGACAGAACCGCCCTAGACGGCAATGGTTCTGTGGAAATATACACGATAGGCAGCGATGGGAGCCTGGTGACAAACGTGTCCCAAGAGCTAGAATGCTCACCTATCAATGGTATCATCAGTTCATCAAGCACTTGGGCTGTTGTGTCTTGTCTTGGTGGTGAAATCTACGTGGCTTCCATCAACAGTAGCGATGTGGGAGCGACGAGCTTTAAGAAAGTCAGAGACTACGCTTACGCTCGCCGCGCGATGTATATCTATGAGACAAGCACAGATGATTATCTTCTGGCGTTCCCTACAGACTTTGGTGAGCAGACTCAAGGCGACTACAGTGCCATTGATAAGCTTAGCTTAGATATCAATCTGGCAAACAACGCCAACAGCACGACAACGACCATCACGGTGGACGGCGAAAATGAAATTCCAGATAATTTTGAAGCGAGTCTAGCTGCAATCAGAACCATATCAGCTCGCTACCCATTTCAGATGGCGATTTTGAATCTATCTGAGGCGGAAAGGAACGATTTTCCTCTAAAAGAAATGGGCAGCGTCACAGACAAAGACGAGACCAAGGTAATTGAAGTTGATGGATCAAGTAAGACTGTCTACCGTTACGCGAACAACGAGCTCAAGTTTCTGTACTTTTTTCTGGATAAACTTGCCGGTCAAGCTGCAGACATTGGCGATGGAACGACCGTCACTGATGTAGCTCCCGAAGACGTCGCTAGCCAGACTGATGGAATCAAGTATTATCGAACTAACTTCTGGGAAGTTCAGGAAACCGATGATAGCAAGGTGATCTACCTGTCTCATCGAGGTGTGGCTAGCAATGGCTCCACAGATGCGAACAATATTCTTAAATTTAACATTCTAGACGATGGCTCAGTGTTTGACCTCCCAGATCCTACAACCCTTGCTGATGACGCTGAGGGAGGGTTTACTAAGTCATTCAAAGAGATGTTTCAGGTGAAGCGTGTCATGGGCTTTACCTCACTTGCTAGAACAGGTTACCCAGGTGATTTTGGCGTTGCCAAAAAGGGGAGTAATGAGTTTGTCTTTGTCAACCAGTTTAGGGATGAAGCCTATTGGTCGGCGTCTGATTTGATCTATGCCATTGATGCGAAGCGGATCGATGGAGCAGTTGAGCCCGATTTCCCTATCGAGCGCTGGGCTGGTGTTGACTATCGCCAATCGGCTTATCAGCTGGCGATTTTGGAAGAGAGTGGAAGTCCTAGCAAGATTATCTCATGTTCTTTTTACGGGGATTCTGTGCTAGTGTTTGACATCGACGCGGAAAAGGGAATTGACGTGACGCAGGAGCCGACTGCTGTTTTCTAATCGGCTTGTGGTCTTTTGTTTTCTTTGAACACGGTTTCTGTCTATGCACTTAAAAAAGCTGATCGTCTCTGGATTTAAATCTTTCGCTGACAAAGTGACCCTGAATTTTAATGAAGGCATCACGGGAATTGTCGGTCCAAATGGCTCCGGCAAATCAAATGTGATCGATTCCGTTCGCTGGGTCATGGGAGAGCAGAACGCTAAGCATCTCCGCGGCCAGGTTGCTACGGACATTATCTTTGCTGGCTCTCACAAGCGAAAGGCCCTCGGCATGGCTGAGGTAACCTTGGTTTTCGATAATTCAGATAGCAGCCCATTTTGCCCGCCAGAATACCGTCATGAAACCGAAATCGCCTTATCTCGCCGCCTTTATGTGGACGGACAACGGGAATACTTTATCAATAAAAAGCCCTGCCGGTTGAAAGACATCGTGGGCTTTTTTGCGACCACTGGCCTTGGCGGCCGCAGTTATTCAATGATCCAACAGGGTCAGGTCGATCGAATTCTAAATGCGAAGCCGGAAGATGTGCGCGAGATTCTAGAAGAAGCTGCGGGTACCATGGTTTTTAAAAACCGCCGTCAGGCGGCGCAGAAGAAGCTTGAAGCCACCATCGATAATCTCGATCGAATTGAAGATATCGTGACCGAGCTTGAGCGACAGCTCGAAGCCTTGCAAGGCCAGGTTGAAAAAGCTGAAAAGTGGAAAGGCTTATCGGATCGCTTAAAAGAGCAAGAACTGAATCTTTTTGGTCATAATTTTTTTCACTACACCGGTAAGCTCCAAGAGCTGACATTGAAGCTGGAAAAAGATACCGATGTTGAAATCGAAACCTCGAATGACATTGGCAAGCTTGATGTTCGCGTCCAAGAATTGCAGCAAGCTCTCGCTGAAGCAGATCCAGAGCTGGATCAGATTCGCGAAGATATTTCTATATTGCGAGAGCAGATCGCGCGGGCTGAGGGATCGATTTCCTCAGCGATGGCAGCGCTAGAGTCTGGCGAAAAACGCTTGATTGAACTTGATGAATCACTCGATAGCGAAGATCAGGGTTTAGACATCCTGAGGCAGCAAGTCGAACGTATTATGACGGAATATGATCAGGCTCAGGAAAATCTTCAGCAATGCCGCGATGTGATTGAGTCTTTTCGGTATGAAGTTGAGCAAGTTGAAGAGTCGGCGCTGGTCTTTGAGAATAAGTCAGAGGATTTGAGTGATCAAATTCGTAACTTGGACCGACTTTTGGAAAGCAATGGTCTGCGATGTGAATCCATCGAGCGAGAAAGAACGCGAATCACGGGAGATGTTGGGGAGCGCCGCGCACGAATTGACCAGCTTCGCGAAGATCTCAGTCAGATGAATAGCAAGGTAAGTCTATTCGAAGAAAGCGTCTCTGAAAAGCAAGCTTTCCTAGATGAAGGGATCGCTGAGAAGCAGGCCTTAGAGGAGCAGATCGAAGAAATTCGTCGCTCGTTGGATAATCGAAGGGCCGAGCGAGAGAGCTTTCGTGAGCAGTACTTCGACTATCGCGCTCGCTTTAATTCACTGAAAGCCTTGGAAGATCAATCAGACTCCATCACTGAAACCCTCGAAAAGGTCGCCGAACATAACTCTGAGCTGGGCTCCATATCGATTCTTACCGACCTGATCCAGTACGCCGATGGCCGGCATGATCTCTCTCAGGGAGTGCGATCAGCATTCGAAATTTGGGCTGAACGAGCGGTTGTCAAAGGCTACGAACAATTGCAGCAGCTGGCCGGAGTGATGAGTGAGCATGGGATTGGTAATTTACCAGTTTCACTACTTTCACTTGAGCCTGTGGCCGCACCGCAAATCCCTCATCTAGAAGCTTTGAAGCCTTATCTGGCCTGTGCTGAAGGTGTGAGTGGGATCGATCGCTTGGTCGATCGGCTTTACTTCGTGCGCGACGACATTGCTCTTAAAAGTTTTGCTGATGATATTCCACCAGGAATTATCGTTTTTACCAGCCGTGGCCTAATCCTTTCAGGGCAATCTGATTTTGTGATCCGGGCTGGCGCACAAGGGCAGGGTAAACTATCCAGAAAAGCCGAGATTGAACAACTTGGGGAACAGATCACTCATGTTGAGGCTGAGATAGCTACCATTGATGGTGCTTTGGAGCAGTTGCAGTTCGATCAAGATGAATTGAAAGACAAGATTCGAGAGATTGAAGACGATATCGGCTCTCGGAATAAAGATGCTCTAAGCTTGATGTCTGATCTACAAAGCTGTAAGCAGAATCGAGACCACGTCCTTGAGTTGAAAGAAGATGCGGAACGAATGCTGGAGGAGCATCTGACCCGTGATCGTAGCTTGGTCCATGAGCTCGAAGAACTTGGCGAAGCCCGCATATCGATCGGTCAAGAGAAGGAAGAGCTTTCGGCAGAGATCGAGTCGCTCCAAGAGGAGTTCGAGGCCATTGGAGAACGCAAAGAAGAGGTTCGTCGCATGCAACAACGGCATGAGGTGGATCTGGCGAAGTATGAAACCAAAGTCCAAGCCCTCAAAGACTCTCACGAACAAAGTTCAGCCCAGCTAATGCGCTCCGAAGCTTCGTTGACAAAGCGTAAAGATGAGCGGGTTAAAATTGAGACTCAGATTGAAGACGCAGAAAAGCAGAAGGCTCAAAGTCGACAAGAGATGGAGTCCTATCTTTATCGCCGTGATGAGCTTGAAGAAGAGCTAAATGTTCGTCGAGAACGAAGCTCTGGAATCCTAGACGAGCTAAAAGCAGTAGAAGATCAGCTAAAAGAAGCCCGCAAGAAGCAATCGACCTTGCAAACGGATAAGGCTAAGACCCATGGTGAGATCGAGCGGCTCCGAACTGTTGTTAAGGGGCTCTTGGAGCAAGCCCAAGAGAAGTATCAGATTAACTTGATGGATCATAAGATCGATTATCAAGCTGATTTTGATGCAGAGTCTGTGCAAAAAGAAGTGCAGAGCCTGAGAGCACAAATTGAAGCCTTAGGTGGCATCAATATGGTTGCGATTGATGAATACAAGCGTTTAAAAGAGCGTTACGAATTTATTCAGAGCCAAAAAGAAGAGGTGTCGGGTAGTATTCTGCTTTTGGAAGAGGCTATTTCCGAAATCGAAGATACATCGCGAGAAAAGTTTGCAGCAATCTTTGAAACGGTCAATCATAACTTTACCGAACTTTTTCCAATCCTCTTTCCAGGTGGTGAAGCGAAGCTACAGCTTGTAGAAGGGGAAGATATTCTCAATGCCGGTGTTGAAATTATGGTGAGGATGCCCGGCAAGACACCACGGAGCATGACTCTGTATTCCGGTGGTGAAAAAGCTCTCACAGCGATCTCCTTGATCTTTGCTCTGCTTAAAACCAAGCCTACACCCTTCTGCTTCCTAGATGAGGTCGATGCGCCGTTGGATGAGGCCAATGTGGGGCGCTATAATAAGGTTCTCGAAGCCTTATCCGATCGCTTCCAGTTTATTGTTATCACTCACAACCGCCGAACTATGGAAGTTCTTGATCAGCTCTACGGGGTCACGATGCAAGAAGGTGGTGTGTCGACGGTTGTTGGAGTCGATATGCAGAAGGATCTGCCAGCTCACCTGCGCAAAGCCTTCAAGCAAGAAGGTAATCGCGCTGTTGAAGGTGCCAGCGCAAACTAGGAATTTAGGATTAGAGGCTGATAACGCCTTTGATCGCCGACACCCGTTTATAAGCATCAACCACATGATCTGGTGTTTCCATCATAGATTTGATGGTGACAGATACGTATTTGCCAGTTGAAGAAAGCTTTTCCGAAATTTCTCCCATCGGAGCGAGAGATAGCAAAGAGCCTTTCTTATCCTTTGGGACTACAAACTTAAAGGTGTAGCTTGCAGGCCAGTCGTACCCTTCTTCGAGTCGGTCGCGGAACTGCTCATAGGTTTGATCCATAATATACCCTCTAAAATTACCTGCAAAATTAGTAGTTTAGCCTGCAGTTTAACTGCAATAATGACATGGTGTACAATATTAGGGGAGCTGGGGAGGAAAATCAATGCTTATCCGATCACTTATAGTAATATTGGGCTTTTGGCTACAAGCGTGCGATCAGCCAGATGAGCCAGTGGCCGGTGCGGTCAGTGGTCTTTCTGGGTTTTGGCAGGGTATTATCAAAACGGTAAGTGGTAGCAGCGAGCAGGTTACTGATATCACCCTAAATCTAGATTCCAATGAGACCTTTACCCTTACCAAAATCAGAACCCAGGACGAGGCAACTGGAACCTACGACGAGTTTCCCCAGCTACGGTCTTTAACCTTAAGGGTGGAAGCCTCACAGGTGGAGGAGCTGGCTCTGGCAGGAGGGATAAGAGATTTTGAGTACCAGCTTTTCGACGGAGAGTTGCTGCTCAATTCGAGGGATAGTATTGTCCGCCTAAAGAGGCCCAAAGAGGGTGACGCAGAAGCTTTGAATACGGTGTGGCAGTGTCTTCAAGATCAGCTTTCGTGGCAGCTTACCTTTGCGGGAGGGCAGTTTGTGCTTTATCTGGAAAATCTTGACGGTGCTTCAGTTTTCATGAAGGGCGGCTATTCTGTTGAATCCCGGGATGATGATGAAGCAGAACAAAGGATCGTGCTGTTTGTAGAAGATGCTCAGCCAGTGAGAGCCTTTGACCAGCTCACTGGCACGATGACTTACGAAGATGGCTTTGTCGTGAGAATCGATTTGACTCCCCAAAAGCAGAGTGGCGAAACTTTAGGCGCCATGGAATGCATGCAGCTACCGTCAAGCTAGCCTTCAAGCTTATTCACAATGGTTTCAATAAAAGATTCCGGTGAGTCGTAGAACTCGCGGAATGCGTAGGTATCGGTAAACCACTCAGAAATTGGGTCGGCCTCACCATCCTTAACCATCTGAACCACCTGTGGATAGGTGCCTGAAAGGTCGACCAAGCGACTCACGACTCCAGTAGCCTCTTGTCGTGTTGGTGGATACTTTTTTCTAAGATAGCGAATGGTCAAGCTCACCAGCACTTCGTCGAGCTGATTGATAATGTTGTAGCACTCTGAGGATGGTAGGGTGCCTTCTTCGATACCAGTGAGGAGGCGTACACCCTCGCGGATTTGACTGGTGATATCCATAACAAGATCTCCATGACTGTGAGGTTGATAGGGTTAACCGAGAATTACGAGTAACCGCCAGGGCTGCTTCATCAAATCACGATTTTGTAGTGATTTAAGGAGAGCTATCACTAACTGATCCAAAAGCAGAATGGAAGCTGAAATTCGAGAAGAATCATGCTTCCTCAGGCGATTGGATCATCATTAACCTTATAGGAAGCGATCACCCTCTTCCAGGTAGTTTTGGACATAGTCCTTAACCCCAGCTTCGAGGCTGTGGAACGGAGCGTCATAGCCTGCTTCGTTGCGGAGCTTTTGAAGATCGGCCTCGGTGAAGTACTGGTACTGGTTTTTAATGTTGTCTGGCATTTCAATCCAGGTAAACTTTTCCTCAGTATTTAGCGCAGAAAAGACGGCGCGCCCCAGATCTGCGAAACTTCGAGCTTGCCCCGTGCCGAGGTTGTAAATTCCAGACTGGCCTTGCTTGCCGTTTTGCCAAAGGTGGATCATAACGTTGACGACGTCTTTTACATAAACAAAGTCTCGCATCTGCTCCCCATGGCCAATCCCCTCTTTGTAGGATTTGAAAAGCTTTAGGCTGCCGCTATGCTTAATTTGGGGATAAGCGTGAAAAACAACGCTGGCCTGCGAACCCTTGTGGTACTCCTGAGGGCCATAGACGTTAAAAAACTTCAGTCCGAACCACTGCGAAGGGCTAGAGACTTGATGCAATGCCCAGCGATCGAACAGCTGTTTGCTCCAACCATACTTATTGATAGGTCTCAAAGAGTCGATCTGATTGTGTTGATCGGAAAAATCATTATCCTTTGACCCATAGGTCGCGGCTGAAGATGCGTAGATAAATGGAATGTCTTTCCTTGCGCAGAACGACCACAGGGACTGGCTATAATGGACGTTGTTGCTCATCAAAAAGTCGGCGTCTCGCTCTGTAGTCGATGAACAAGCACCCATATGAAAAACTGCCTCCACTTGGTCACCATTCTTCTCAAGCCACGGCAAGAACTCATCGATGCTTAGATTGAAGGCCACGTCTCGCTTGACCAAATTACGCCACTTTTCACCCATCCCCAACTTGTCCACAGAGACAATTTGCTGCTCTCCGATCTCGTTGAGAGCCCATATCAGTGCACTGCCAATAAAGCCAGCTCCTCCAGTGACTACAATCATGATGGTTTCCTTAATAATGTGTAAAAAAATTCCTAGAGTACCACCGAGGCGTCAGTTGCAAGCCTAAATGGACTAGTATATACCTTCAGCTGATAGCGAGACAAGCTAACAGGTTATAAAGCAATTACGCAATAGCAGCGTTGCTTCCCTATCTTTTAACGGGGGGATGCCTACGGAGTTGCAGCATCCCCAAGCCAGAGTGAGGCTAGAGTATGTATTCAGAAAGCGATCATCGCCCCATTGTTCAGAAGTACGGAGGCACCTCAGTCGGCAATGTCGACCGGATAAAACACATCGCCAAACGAGTCAGCGAGCAAGTGGAACAGGGTTACCAGAAGATTGCCATCGTCGTGAGCGCCATGTCAGGAGAAACAAATCGGCTGGTAGGTCTTGTTGGCGATATTAATCCGAAAGCACCAGCAAAACACTATGATTTGGCCGTGTCAGCTGGTGAACAAGTATCTGTGGCATTGATGGCATCGGCACTTGAAGCAGAGGGAGTTTCTGCCAGAGGCTTCACAGCCTACCAGCTGGGTATTGTTACAGATGAGTACCACTCCCAAGCACGGATTCAAGAAATCGATTGTCGCAAGTTGTTTGATGTTTGGGAAAGAGGTGAAATTCCTGTGATAGCAGGCTTTCAGGGCATTACGCGGCAGGGTGAAATCACAACTCTCGGGCGAGGCGGGAGCGACACCTCCGCTGTGGCCCTGGCGGTCGCTCTTGATGCTGCTTTTTGCGAAATCAACACTGATGTGGACGGCGTTTTTACTGCAGACCCTAGGGTCGTGCCCAATGCCCGGCTGAATCTTGAGATGGACTTTGAGGTTGCCCTTGAAATGGCGTCTCTGGGCAGCAAAGTCTTGCATGCTCGCTGTGTGGAGTTGGGTGCAAAATATCGAATGCCCATTGTTGTTCGCAATACCTTCAAAGAAAACGATTCAGATAGGACTAAAATTATGAGTTTTAACGATCAGCAGAGACTAGAGGCACCGGTGGTTTCAGGAGTAACTTTAGCGCGGGATGTGGTCCGTATGACAGTAGACTGCATGCCCCCCGATCAGCGGCTGGTTTCAGGGCTATTTGAGAATATTGCTGAGGCGGGGGTGAATGTTGACATTATTGTTCATAACCGATCGGATCGCCGCGACGCTATGCGTCTTGGGTTCTCTATCGGTCGCTCTGATTTAGGAAAGACTCTGGAAATCCTGGATGCTTGGAAAGGTGGAGTCTCTGCTGAACCCATGATTGATCATGAAGAAGGGCTTGCCAAAGTATCTGTTGTGGGGCTTGGGATGCAAAGCCATCCTGGGGTTGCGAGCCGGTGTTTTGCGGTTTTGTCGGAACGGGATATAAACATTCACATGATCTCGACCTCTGAGATCAAAATATCTTGTGTGATTTCGGAAGGGCAAGCAGACCTGGCAGCTCAGGCATTGCATGAGGCTTTTTTAGACGAGTAAACAAAAGTGAGAGGGCAGGCGAAGCTGCCTCCCGTTACTTTTTCATGCTTCGAATATAGGCGACCATTTGTTCAATCTCTTCGTCGCTTACCACTGCGCCCCATGGAGCCATGGTTGCGCTAAGGCCGACAGCTGCACCACCTTCTTTAATGACTTTTGCAATCCGCGCATCGTCCACTGAGTCTTGCCATGCAGGATCGGTTAAATTACGAGGTTTGGGATTCATAGCCATTGCTGCAGGACCATCGGCAGCTCCATTCGCGCCGTGACAAGCAACACAGAACTGCTGATACTTTTTAACGCCCGCATTGTCTTGAGATGCGACCGCTGCACCAGCGCTCTCTTCCTTAACTTCTTCAACTTTAGGAAGGCTGCCATCGTCGTTCAGGGTTTTCTTTGGAGCATTACCAAGATCTTGTTCTTGTTGGAAGCGCTCCTGATCTGGCCGAGGGTTATGTTGTTCCGTACAGGCGTTACAGCCAGTCAGTGTGAGAATGCCTAGAACGGCGGCAAGTTCAACCAGTCTCTGACGAAGTTTCATTGTATCTCCCAAAAAGCGTTTGTAATAGCCGAGCCTTTATAGCACAGGCTGTGGAACTACCTAACAAAAAAAATCAGTCATTCACAGCTTAAAATAAAGCCTCGCAGCAAAAGCGTCAAAACTTTGATTTTCTGGACGAAAGCTCATGACACCATCAAAATTGAAGATCTCATATAGTTTGTCATAGGAACTGTTATAGTAGTCAATGCCAAAATAGAGACTTTCGCCATAGTCGCTGCCGAAAGTTACTGTCACAACGTGGCGACGAAGCTGATCAGTTACTTGGTCACTTTGGCAAGTGGGGTCGACTTGGGTCTTGCAGAAGGAAAAAATGTCATGGCGCGCATGGAGCACTTCCATCTCGAATCCTGAAGCCACAATGAACTGGTCTAGAATGCGATAGGAAGCAAAGCTTGAAAGCGCTAAACGCTGAAGGCTTGAAGATGACTTATCTTGTTCGTAGAACCCGTGAATCGGGTCTAGGGATGAGGGCAGCGTTAGATCTAGGTCTACGCTGGCATTTGCATCGCTAGTTCGAAACCATTGTAGAGCTATACCTCCTCGCAGGCCACGAGCCTCTTGGCCGCTACCGTCAGTCCACAAGGAGGCTTGGATGCGTTGCTTTCTAAAGCCTGGAATGTCGCTATCTCGATTTTCACTCAACCATCGTATAGGCATCGCTGTGGAAGGGCTTTGATTGATCGTACCTTCAAGGTGAAACCAAGAGGAGGGAGATAATTGATAGCTCAATCCTTGGTACAGAAAATAGGAATCACTCTGTGGAGTGAAGGTGCCTTCGCCTGTTCCCAATACTGCTTGCCAACGCCAAGATTCATATCGAGAGGATCTTTGAATCGCCAGTTGCGACCAGGGTCGTTCAAAGAGCGTGAGTGCGCTGCTGTGTTTGGAAAACTCTACAAAGCGACCTAAGGAAGGATTCACGGAAATCTGATAGGCTGTGCTTGAGTTTAATTGGTACCCGACTCCTGCCTCAGCGATACCCAGAATCAATCTGTCATCAGCTGTCCATGAAGGAGTCGTGTAGTTTTTATTCAGTCTATAGCGAGGCTTCGGGTAGGCTCCACCTGGATAAGCGATAGAAAGATCTCCAAACCAGTTTTGTCCCCGATGAGTGAAATCTATTTCTAGATAACTGAGATCTGCGCTGGTTCCATTACTGTTGCTACGATGACTAAGATCAATGGCCACCCTCATAGCGATCGAGGCCTTGAGGATGCCTGGGAACATTGTAGTAAATGCCAGCAGCAATACTCGCTTCATAAAGCCTCAAAGAACATAGTAGCTCAGTTGTACACCAAGGCGATTTAGGCGATTGATCGTTTCATCATTGATAATAAATCCACCATTACTAACACCTGCTTCTTCAACATCTCGAACTTCATCTGTGAGAACAACGGCAATCTTTAAATGATCATAGAGATGAGCTTGATAGCCGAGATCGAATTGATATCCAGAGTGAATTTCCTTTTCGCCAAAGTCTGATCCGAGGGGGCGTTGTGAAACACCATGTGAGATGCCAGTGAAGAACGATCGTGAGCGGGATGCCAGATAGCTCAGTTTGATTGTCTGGCTTAATTGTTCGAGTTCGGGGTAGTTCCCTTGCGATACGCTCCAACGTTCTTTGGAGTAGCGGAGATTATAGGAAAAGGAAAGTCTTTGCTTGCTAAAATAGAAGTCGCTCATGGAAGCTGCTGAAGCCATGAGGCGACTCTTTCGACCAAAGTCTACCTTAGTGTCCATATAGCCTGAAAATAGTTCGAAAGTGTGGCTTCGATTGGGCCTATAGGATCCAATAAAGCCGACTCCCGTGTGAGGGTCATTGGCAACAGGGGCAGTGTCGGAGCTTCGATCTCCATATGAGAGCTTCTCGTGACGATCGTCAGTTGTTTCCAAAGTAAAGAGGGAAAAGTGGTAGCGAGGAGGTTCAATGTTTTCTAGGTTCTGACTCAGATCCTGACTCGACTCCCAAGCGATTGCAAAGCTGCTAAATTTCCTGGGAAACCAAACTTGAAGTCCGAAGTCTAGAGGGCTTTCGTAAGCCTCGCGATTGCGATAGGCGTAATCCACAACCCCATAGGAAACGTTAAAATTCTTGGTTTTAAGAAAGCCGATTTCATAGGTATCAAGAAGCTTTAGGGCTGCTGGGTTGCGGTAGTTGGTGCCTGATCGGGTATCGAGTTCCAGTTGTACTTGGTCTTGATCTTGTTGGCGTTCTAGCCCTGCATCAGGGCGCAAACGCATGCTTAAGTAGGAAAATTGGTGTTTGAATTGGAGGTCGATAAACACCCTCTGGAGACCTAAGGTGCGGTTGCCACCTTGGGAACTAGTTTGAGATTGGGTGTTGATGACAGAAAGATTTAAATTATCCCCGCTTGGACTGTCACTATAAATAAACTGAGCACCGGCGCTATAGTGGAAATCCAGATCGGGACTTGCTGCTAGTAGGATACTTGGAACAAAGAACGTTCCCAAAGCTATAATTAGTTTCATCAGTTTAAACCGTGTCAAAAATAAGACTATCAACTCATTGACGTTGTCAATATTCTGACTTGCCCGTCAAAGATCCGACAACATGCGGCTTTATCATATCCGCTAAAATGGAAAAATTCCTAGTCTTTATCCTAAGATCTCGCGAATGGAAGCCTAAGTCTTTAATGAGTCTCCGAAAAAGACCCAAAGTCCAGAGATGTTCAAGTACTACTTGGCATATGTCAATGGCATCTATCTTGAACTGTGGTCATATGGACAAGGGAGGTATTGATGGCTGACGAAGAGAAAGATGAAGCTCCCGCCGAAGCTCCGGCCGAAGGTGGCGGTGAAGACGATTCCGGTGGTGGTAAGAAAAAACTCCTGATTATCGCGATCATTGCATTAGTTCTCGTTCTTGGCGGTGGTGTAGGGGCATTTTTTATGCTGAGTGGTGGTGACGAGGGCCAAGAAAAAGAAGTTGCCACAGAAGTCAATGAAGAGGCTACTGCAGATCCGGCTCCTGAAGACGGTGCAGAAGAAGCTGGCGATGATGGTGAGGAGAAGGCTGAAGGCGAAGCGAAAGAAGGCGCGCCCACTGAAGGCGAGGGTGCTAAGTCAGCTGAGGGAACTCAGGGTCAAACACCAGCTAAAAGTGAGGAAGACCTAGGAATCGATTTCGGCGATACCTATCAGATGAAAACATTCAATTTGAACTTGGGTAATGCTTTAGAAAATCGCTTCGTTCGCCTTGAAGTGACACTTGAATTTTCAGGTGGAGAAAAGCAAAAAAAGGAAATTACAAAGCGACTTCCTCAGTTAAGGGACGCAGTGATCAGCGTTGTGAGTCGGAAGACAAGAGAGTTTTTACTTGCTCCTGATGGTAAAGATGCGCTTCGCAAAGAGATTTTGATCAGAATTAATCGCTATATGAAGCAGAAAATCGATGCTGTTTATATAACGGATATACTTATTGAATAAGGGTGTCGCTATATGAGTCAGGTGTTATCTCAAAGTGAAGTTGATGCACTCTTATCTGCGGTGTCGGACAATCGTGTTGATGCAGATGATGATGGTGGCGATGAGGGCCTTCAAAGTGGTGTTGTCCAATATGATCTGGCGAATCAAGACCGTATCATCCGTGGTCGTATGCCGACCTTGGATATTATTCACGATCGATTTATTCGACTCTTTCGTGTGACCCTATCAAACTCTTTAAGAAAAATGGCGAACCTGAGTGTAAACTCCACAGGGCCACTCAAATTCTCTGAATTTATGAATTCTCTACCCTTGCCTTCATGTTTGAATATTTTGAGGTTGGACCCTCTTCGTGGGGCAGCCGTGATGGTGATTGAATCAAAGCTTCTCTATGCTTTGGTTGATAGTTTTTTTGGTGGCAACGACGTTCCCTATACAAAGATCGAAGGCAAGGATTTCACGCAGATCGAAATCAAGATTGCTCGAAGGGTTGTTTTGTCAGCAATTGATGATTTGGAGAAAGCTTGGGAGCCTGTCTATCCCCTAAAAATCGGCTACAGTCGAACTGAAATCAACCCACAATTCGTTGCTGTTGTTCCGCCTTCAGATGTCGTCATCGCAACAACTTTTGATGTTGAGCTTGAAAAAGTATCAGGCACTATAAAGATTGTGATTCCCTATTCTACCTTAGAGCCCATTAAATCCAAATTGTCGGTAGGTTTTCAGAGTGAGCAGCTGGAAGTTGACTTTATCTGGATCAATAGGGTGAAAGAGCAGATCATGCAGACAACTGCCAATTTAGTTGTCAAACTTGGGGAAGCTAACATCCAGCTGCGGGACATTATGAATCTTGAGATTGGCGATATCATTCAGCTTGATACCGACGCAACCATGCCTCTCGATGTTCTAGTGGAAGGAGTGCCCAAATTTAAAGGTATTCCTGGGCTTCTCAAAGGCAATCGAGCCATTCGAGTAACTGAATCCATGTTTGATTTATAGGTGAGGGAATATCATGGCATCTGATGATCTAAATGCAGAAGACTTTGGGCTCGGGAGTGATTTCGACGATGCCTTAGCTCAGGCTTCTGGTGACGGCGGCGATGGTGGTGGAGGCGGAGGCGGAGGTGGTGGTGACGATGACAAAGGTGTAGTCATGACTGCCGAGGACTCTCGTCTTGCGCGGACAGATTTCTCAAAACTAAAAATGATCCTGGATGTTCCTCTTAAGGTATCGGTCGAGTTGGGACGGACCAAGATGCTCGTCAATGACTTGCTTCAGTTGGGCCAAGGATCTGTAATTGAACTGGACAAAATTGCCGGTGAGCCGATGGAAATTCTGATCAATGACAAGCTTGTCGCCATGGGTGAGGTTGTTGTTGTGAACGAGAAATTTGGTGTTCGATTAACCGATGTTGTCTCTCAGTTTGGTCTGGGTGATCTAAGTCAGCAAGAGGGATAAAGATGAAAGTGTTGCAACTAGTTACGATGATAGTTTTGGTCATTGGTATGGAACTTCATGCCAGTAGTAAGACTTTTGAAGTGAGTGCCGTGAAAACTGATGTCGATGATCAATCGAGTCTAATCTCGATCCTTTACAAGGATGGTGTGCCAAAAAAAGATGTTACTATTGAAGAGCATGGGACGTTTATTCAGGTGAAGGTGCCTGCTACAACAGTCTTGGAACCAGGGAAATTTTATGATTCCAAAGGTCCATACTTTCGAAAGATTGCTACCTTTCAAATTGACGAACAGACTGCGGGTATTCGAATGTTTGTCACTCAAGAAACCAAAAGCCTTATCGGCTCACTAACAACAGAGTTCCTAAATGATAGACTTCTTATTCATCTCGACCATAAAACTGTAAAACCTGTTCATATAGACGACTCACCCCCTGTTGGTGAGGTCATAGCTCGTACCAAAGTCCGGCACGATATTGAAGATCCTGCCAAAAAGATTAGAGAAGCTCAATCGGATTCTTCTAAAAATGAAGCTGATATGCTTGGGGAAGAATTACACGAAAAGCTGATCTATATAACGATCATTGGTGGTGGATTTTTAATGTTGTTCTTTATGAGTCTAACCATTCGGCGACTCATAGCCAAAACTGGTCTTCCTCGTCCTGATGGTAAAGCTGTACCGATGAGAACGGTTGCCAGCTATTCGTTGGCTCCGAAGCAAAATTTGACTCTAGTCGAAGTAGGCCGCCATCAAGTCCTGTTGGGTGTGTCCCCTGATGGCATCAATTATCTCACTTCGATTCCCCCTGATCAGCCCTCTTCTGTAGGCCCGTCTCATGATTCCCTATCGTATGTAAGGAG
This sequence comes from Pseudobacteriovorax antillogorgiicola, assembly GCF_900177345.1. Taxonomy (NCBI): domain Bacteria; kingdom Pseudomonadati; phylum Bdellovibrionota; class Oligoflexia; order Oligoflexales; family Pseudobacteriovoracaceae; genus Pseudobacteriovorax; species Pseudobacteriovorax antillogorgiicola. The sequence goes on along the minus strand of NZ_FWZT01000023.1, from coordinate 45,414 downwards.
ATCTGAGTCCCCCTTGCTAAACCAAACGAAAGCACCCCTTGGGGGCCAGAAGCCTATGAACTCAAATCCAGCTATGGAGACTATGAACCCTGTCAATCGAGTGATGAAGAAAGTTGCCAAAGAAGCGGAAAAGGGGAAAAGAAACGAACCCCAGATGAACCGAGATCAGGGGCAAGAGTACGAGGGTGTGAAAACTAGCTTTAGTACGCAAAAGAGTGGGGACTCAAGATCGATAGAAGATGTAACAAACTTAATCCGTAGCAAGCTAAAAAACTTGCCCTCAGTGTGAGGTTTCTATGGTACGGGTGATCTTTCATTTTCTTCTAGTGGCTACAGCTTTTGTTGTATTTGATGTCATGAGTATGGATCTTATGGCACAAACGAAGATGCCTACAATAGAATTGAACCTTTACGAAACCGAGGACCCAGAGGCGTTTGTGCCAGCGCTCAAGATAGTCTCGATGTTGACTATTCTAGCCGTTGCACCTGCGATTCTCTTGATGATGACGTCGTTTACCCGAATCGTAGTTGTCCTGAGTTTCATCCGCCAGGCTCTTGGGACTCAAACTATGCCACCCAACCAAGTGATTGTTGGTTTGTCTCTATTCCTCACCTTGTTTACAATGGGGCCGATCCTTGATCGAATCAATGAACGGGCACTGACTCCTTACCTTGCCAAAGCTATCACCCAAGAGCAGGCTATCGAGGAAGTGGTGCAGCCTCTCAGGCGATTTATGCTTGCAGAAACCAGAGAAGATGACCTTGGAATTTTTATGAACGTGGCACAGCAGAGTAAGCCCACATCCGTGGATCAAGTGCCGATGCGTGTTCTCATTCCTGCATTCGTTATATCTGAACTAAAAACAGCGTTTCAAATTGGCTTTCTAATATATCTGCCCTTTTTGGTAATCGATATGGTGGTGTCATCGATCTTGATGGCAATGGGTATGATGATGTTGCCGCCAACGGTGGTATCAATGCCATTCAAACTTGTATTATTTGTTTTAGTTGATGGCTGGTCACTCATTGTGGATTCATTAGTGAGAAGTTTTACAGTAGCTATATAGGGGCCAGTTATGAACGATCAAATGGTCATCGATCTTGGTTGGAAAACAATTTGGCTTGCTATCCAGGTTGCTGCCCCCTCTCTTCTAGCAACCTTACTTATGGGTTTGGCCGTTTCAATATTTCAGGCTGCGACTCAGATTAACGAACAGACCCTATCATTCATTCCTAAGATTCTCGCCATTACGGTTGCCTTGGTGATTTTTGGTCCATGGACTTTAAGTATTATGATTGAATTTACCATTGGTCTAATTAAGGCGATCCCTCATCTAGGAAGTAAGTGATGTTTAACATACCATATGACGATGCTGTGAAGGGAGGACTTATCTTCCTAAGAGTCAGTGGTATTGTTTTCACCTTGCCTATATTCGGTGATGAGCCCACTCCGGTACGAGTTCGAATACTTTTTTCAGTTGCCATAGCTTTTCTTTTGTATCCAGTCATCATGCCCGAGTGGTATCGAGGAATGCCTCAAGATGCTTGGGCATTTGCAGTGATGTCTGCTAGAGAACTGATTATTGGTTTAATGCTTGGCTTTGTCGCTAGGCTTGTTTTTGATGGGATTGTCATGGCAGCGAGTATCGTTGGCTATCAGATGGGTTTTGGTACCGCAAACCTAATGATCCCGGACGCCAATATTCAGATGAACTCGTTTACTGCAACTCATCGTATTCTACTTATGCTCATCTTTCTTAGTTTAAATCTTCATCACCTCTATATTTCGGCAATTGCTGATAGTTTTAGACTTATTCCATCAGGGTTTGCGAGCCTAGATGGGGGTATCGGAGAATTGATGGTGCAGGCGACGGCATCGGTCTTTGTTATTTCAGTTCAGCTATCTGCACCTGTTCTAGTGGCACTGATGTTTACCATGGCTGCTCTTGGGCTCATTGCCAGAACAGTTCCCCAGATGAATATCTTTACAATGAGTTTTCCGACTAGCTTCTTTATCGGTTTGCTGATCTATATTGCGTCGCTACCCTACTTTCCGCAACTTATTAAAACCTTTATCGCGCAGAGCAACAACGAAATTAAGGCGGTTCTGCGCGGACTTGCACCCTAGAGGGATGAATTGGCTGAACAAGGCGAAAATGAAGACCGTACCGAAGAAGCGACCCCTGAGAGACGGGAAGAGTTTCGGAAGAAGGGACAGATTGCGGTATCGCGGGAAGTGACATCCGTATTCGTTCTGGCCTCAGTTGTCGTGGCTATGTCTTTTTATTTGGAGCGCTTGATACAGGATCTTTCTAAATACATGATATTCAGTTTCGAAAGAATTCACCTAGTTAGTCTAGACGAAGATACATTTAGAATTCACGTGAGCCAGATTTGGGCTAAAACAATGGCATTTATCATTCCTTTTTTCATAGTGAGTGCTTTTGTTGCCTGTTTCGTTACGTTTAGCCAAACGACCCTTAATTTTTCCTGGGAAAGGCTCAAGCCTGATTTTAAACGTATGAACCCTTGGCAGGGGCTAGTCCGTATGGTGAGTGGTCAGGCTGTTGTGGAACTTATCAAAGGGGTAGGAAAGATGGGGTCAGTAGGTATCATGTCGTATCTGATCCTCTACAGCGAATGGACAGTGGTTCCAGGCTTGATGCACTATCCAATTTCACGGGCTTGGATCTATTGGGCGGATATTACGAAACTACTCTTTTGGTCTGTTTCGGCTCTCCTGCTTCTGGTGGCGGGTTTCGATTACATCTACAACTTTGCCAGTATCGAGAAAAAATTGAAAATGACCAAGCAAGAGGTCAAAGAAGAATTTAAGAAGCGAGAGGTTGATCCGCACGTCAAAGCTAGAATGAAACGTATGCAGCGGGACATTGCGATGGCAAAAGCGGTTCAAGCAACTCCTTCAGCCACAGCCGTCATCACTAACCCAACCCATTTTGCTGTGGCGATTCGATATGAACTTGGAATGAAAGCGCCCATCGTTATAGCCAAGGGGCAGGATTTTACAGCTCAACGAATGAAAGAAGTCGCGAGAGATCATGATATACCGATTGTTGAGAATAAACCTTTAGCGCGGACACTCTATAAAATTGTCAAAGTAGGGCAAGAAATTCCGGAGAGTCTTTACAAGGCGGTTTCAGAAGTAATTCGATATGTTTTCCTTTTGAAGGGAAGAAGTTTGTCGAGAGGGAGTTAATTTAGACTATGGCTACAGCTGAAGCGAATGGGAGGCAGGCGTTGATGACGCTGATTAAGTCTCCCGATGTGCAGTTTGCTTTTGGAGTTTTTGGCATTATCTTCACCATGATATTGCCGTTACCACCCCTGTTACTCGATATATTCTTAACCCTATCGATATCAGTCTCATTCATAGTTCTCCTGATCTCAATATATGTCAAAGAACCCTTGGAGTTTTCAACATTTCCGACGGTTCTTCTGATCACAACATTGTTGCGATTAGGTCTCAATGTTGCCACTACAAGGAGTATTTTACTCGATGCTCCAACTGGTAAGGTTAGCTCTGTAATCAGTTCTTTCGGTGATTTTGTTGTGGGTGGAAACTACTTTGTTGGTTTTGTCATATTCGCGATTCTAGTCATAATCAACTTTATTGTTATCACCAAAGGTGCAGGGCGAGTGGCTGAAGTTGGTGCTCGCTTTACCTTGGATGCGATGCCAGGAAAGCAAATGGCGATCGATGCCGAGCTGAATGCAGGGCTCATCGACAAAAAAGAAGCTCGGAAAAGACGAACAAAAATAGAGGCTCAAGCAGACTTCTATGGTGCGATGGATGGTGCTTCGAAGTTCGTTCGAGGTGATGCAATTGCTGGTATCATCATCACAGCGATCAATATTGTTGTAGGTCTGGCAGTCGGTGTCGTGATCTATGATATGAGTTTCTCCAAGGCAGCGGAAGTTTTCACCTTGTTGACAGTTGGTGATGGTTTGGTGTCTCAGATACCAGCACTGGTCATTTCAACAGCTGCTGGTATTGTGGTAACTCGAACTGGGGTGAGCGATGATCGGGGTATTAGTGATGAAATGCATCGCCAGGTCTTTGCACATCCTAAAGCCATATACATCTGCAGTACCCTCTTGGGAATCATGGCAGTTGTTCCTGGAATGCCCGGTCTGCCATTCGGTATTCTTGCTGTTTCAGCATTTTTCGTAGCACGTTTTGCCAAGAAATCGCTCGAAAATCAAGCGATCGAAGAGGCCAAAAAGAAGGAAAAGAAAGCCGACGAGGGGGCATCAGAATCCATAGAAGATCTGCTGCATATCGATCAGCTAGCACTGGAGGTTGGTGTGGGATTGATTCCTTTAGTCGACTCCGCGCAAGATGGAGAAGTTTTGGAGAGGATCGTTTCTGCGCGAAAACAGTTCGCTCAAGAGTTTGGTATTGTAGTGCCGATGGTCATGGTCCGCGATAATATTCAACTGAAGCCTGGAGAATATCAAGTGATGTTGAAGGGTAACGTTATCGGACGCGGGAACCTCATGGTCGACTATCTTCTTGCTATGGATCCAGGCGACATAATTGAGACGATTGATGGTATACCGGGACGAGAGCCTGCCTATGGCCTAGACGCCATTTGGATCAAGCAAAGCCAGAAAGAGGAAGCTACCTTCCGAGGTTATACAGTTGTCAACTGCGCTACAGTTATCGTGACCCATTTAACAAAACTAATCGAAGAGCATGGCCACGAACTAATAGGGCGGCAAGAGGTCCAGAATCTTATCGATGGCTTGAGGGATGAGTACCCGAAGGTTGTGGAAGAAGTCTTGAGTAACGATCGATTGACTCTAGGCGATGTTGTGCGAGTTCTACAAATTTTACTGGAAGAGAAAGTTAGCATTCGTGATCTTCTAACTATTTTTGAGACATTAGCTGACCATGGTCGAAATATCAAGAACCCGGAGGTGCTCAGCCGGTATGTACGAAAGGCTTTAGGGCGTGGTATCATCAAGAGGTACCTAGATATGGATGGCAAGCTAACTGTGGTAACGCTTGATCGCGCAGTGGAAGACTTATTGGTTTCAGGTTTGCAACATCGAGAGGATGGTTCCACATCCTTGCAAGTTGATCCAGAGATGGCGCAAAGGATACTCAACAACATTGCTCAAGCTCTTGAAGCATTTCAAACAACAGGAACACAACCGATCATTCTATGTGGATCATTGATTCGATGGGAAATCAAGCAGTTGGTCAATCGCTTTATCCCTGGTGTGGTTGTGATGGCGTTCGATGAAATTCCGGCAGGTATAGAAACCAATGCTGTAGGTATTGTGAACATGTAAGGTGGGTCCTATGGAGATTAAAACGTTTGAAGCTTTCACAATGAAAGACGCAGTAAAAAAGGTGAAAGATTCGTTTGGCCACGATGCAGTGATCCTTGAAACGAAGACCAAGCCGTCGGGAAATGGCAGAGGCTTGCTTTACGAGGTGACAGCAGCTCCCTCGTCAGAGTCCTTTACTGATAGTGCCTCGACCCGTATTCAACCTCCTAAGTCCGGTCAGGCGATCGATAAGTCGGATCTGATTCAATGGCAAAGGCAGCTAAATGCTTTTGAGGAAAAACTGGAACATATCTACAGCAAGTCCATCCGTCGAGAGCACCTGATTTCAATTGAGTCTGGCCTCCAGGAGGTGCGTACTGTACTCTTGGACTACCTTTCCCATCAGAAAAGCAGTAGCTTTAAGGACGCTCCAGAGGCGATTCAAAACATCATTAAGCGCCTCAAAGTAATGAATCTTGATGAAGATATTATCTCTCAGGTAGCAAAGCACCTTTGCTCAATTCCAAATGAAAAGCGTCACTATGAAGATTCATACGAATTCTACCAAGGACACTGTATCCGATGGATGATGAAGAGAACGAAGGTGAGTCCTCGTTGGAATCTCATCGATGGCGAAACACAGGTCCACACAATCATAGGCCCCTCAGGTGTAGGCAAAAGTTCGCTAGTTTGTAAGCTGGCAGCGGAGTACCACCTCAAAGAGAAGCGTCAGGTTCTTATCGTAAGTTTTGATAATCACAGATTGGGATCCGCAGAGCAAATGAGACTCTATACCAAGGTATTGGGTACACCTTTCGAGACGATCTCAAGGGTTGAAGATTTGGCTCGCGTCGTGGAAAAAAATAGCAATATGGACCTTATTTTGGTTGATACAGCTGGTAGGAGTCCAAAAGCCACCGATGCGATAGATGAAATTAGTAAGCTAAAAAGCGACAGCTATACCCATCACTTCCATCTTGCCCTATCAATGACCGATCAAAAGTCCCAAATTGAACGATCTATCAGAAGCTTTATGCAGTTAGGTATATCAAGCGTGATGTTTACAAAAATGGATGAGAGTTGGACGTATGGAGAAGTATTCAACGCAATGCACAAGTGGGGAATCCCCATTAGTTGGTTTGGTGTTGGGCAAAATATTCCGGAAGACTTAGAGAGGGCTTCAAGGGAACGGTTGGTCGAACGGATTATTGGTTTGTGAGGAGAATCATGAAAAGGAAGTCCATCAGTGTCGCTAGTGGTAAGGGTGGGGTCGGAAAAACAATCACGACGGTGCAGCTGGCTCTGAGCACTAGAAGGCAGAATCGAAGGGTGCTTATTTTAGATGGTGACCTAGGTATGGCCAATGTGGATGTTGTCTTAGGATTAAGACCTAGGTACAATATAAATGATGTGATAGATGGTAAAGTCGGTCTTCAAGATATTATCCTTCAGGGCCCTATGGGTATCCATCTCATCCCTTCTGGATCGGGGTTCGCCAATCTAGCTAATCTGCCACTAGCGCAACGAGTGAGCATTCTAGATCAGCTAGACGATATTAGTAAGCACTTTGATGTGATCCTAATCGATACAGGTGCAGGAATTAGTGAAACAGTGATTCACCTCAATTCAATTTCTGATGAAGTTGTTGTAGTGACTACACCCGAACCACACGCGATGACTGATGCTTACGCATTCATCAAGGTAATGGCTGAGAAGTACCAAGAAAAAAGGATCAATTTATTGATCAATCAAGCAGTCAATCAAGAGCATGGATTAAAGATAGGTCGCAGAATTACCGAAGTTGCTAAGAGATTTCTCGATACAGATATAGTGATTATTGGAGTCGTTCCCTATGATGACTTGGTGCCGCGAACCATCATGAATCAAGCTGCTGGAAGTGATTTGACAGCCCATACACGGTCGGGACAGGCGTGGAACGAGATAGCTCTAAAGCTATTTGAAACCATGAGAGATGTAGAGAAAAGTCATTGGGAACCATTGTTGTTTCCAAATGAAGTCTGTAGCCAAAGAATCTAACTCTCCGAAGGCAGGAAAGGATCTCTGAATGAAAGGACTAGTCAAGCGGTATAAACAAGATACCAAAGGCGTTGACGGAAAGCTTAGAGATCAACTGATAATGGATTATGCACCTCTCATTAGATTCGTAGCACAAAGAATTGCGGCTCGTCTACCATCGAATATCGATATAGACGATCTCATTAGCGCGGGAGTGATTGGTTTAATGGATGCGATCGAAAAATACGATCCGTCACGAGACAATAAGTTTAAGACATATGCTGAATTCAGAATTCGAGGTGCTATCCTCGACGAGTTGCGGTCTCAGGACTGGGTACCCCGATCGGTTCGCGATAAGGCCAAAAAAATCGAAAAAACATATGCTGAGCTTGAGCAGAAGTTCGGTAGAGCCGTTTCTGATCAAGAGATATCTAAGGCACTGGGAGTAGGCTTAGATGAGTACTACGACATGGTTGCCAAGGTTAAAGCAGTAACTCTTCTATCTATCGATGAACTCTCTGGGCCGAACCAGCAAGATAAGAAAAGTTTATTGGAATGTCTCGAGAACGTGAGTTCGAAGAACCCTTTTACTCAGCTAAAGAGTAAGGGTGTCAGGGAACTTCTAATAAAAAATATCGAGGAACTACCAGAAAAACAAAAACTTGTCCTCTCTTTGTATTATTACGAAGATCTAAACTTAAAAGAAATTGGTAAGATATTAGAGGTCACAGAGTCACGTGTCAGTCAGCTGCACACTCAGGCCGTAGAAAAGTTACGATCAAGACTTAAACCATTGCTTACCGACTAGATTTTTCAAGGAGTCTAAGATGGCATCAATACTAAAACCAGATCTCAAGATTCTCGTCGTAGACGATTTTCCAACCATGCGACGCATTGTAAAGACATTGCTAAAACAAAATGGTTTCCACAATTTCGTTGATGCAGAGGATGGAGAGCAAGCCTACAAAACGCTTAAAGAACACGGAGATTTTGAGCTCATTGTCTCTGACTGGAACATGCCGAATATGACTGGCCTTGAGTTTTTGAAGACTGTAAGAGCTGATGCTAAGTTCAAGCATGTCCCGTTTCTTATGGTTACAGCAGAAGCTGAAAAAGAAAATATTATTGAAGCGGTGAAAGCGGGAGTTAGCAACTATATTGTGAAGCCGTTTACCGGACAAGCGCTCAAAGAAAAACTAGAAAAAATCGATGCCATGCTCAAAAAGGCAAATTAAGGAGGCTCCATGAGTCAGGACCCCAATGAAACAAACTTTGATGTCGATTTAATTCGAAAGTATCCGCGCTCTAATCGAAGACTAAGCCTCAATGTCGCCAGATACGGAATCAGAGCAGACTGTGAAGAGTCCGGACAAACAGTACATATTAGCCCCTATGGAATTCAATTTCGTTCAGCAGATCAGTATACAGAAGGTGATTTGTTGAAGATTCATATTAGTCTTCCAAACTATTGGGAAAGAAAACAGAGATTTGTTGATTATGGGCGTGTCGATTCTCCTAGAGACTTCAAGATTCTTGTCAAGGTCGTGTCGTCTGAAGAGATTGGTAAACGAGGAAAGAAAAAGATGGTTGTCTGCCGCACCGTTAATATGGATCAGGTAGATGAGCAAGTACTTAAGTCGTTTCTACAGGAAGGCTAATGGTCACGTTACTCTTGGTCATGCTCGTAGTCCTCGATCTATTCTTGCTTGGTCTCATTTATTTCATGAACAAGCAACGATTCAATCCTGTAGAGCTTCTAAAGGAAGTCAGCAACGAACGAAAGCTTCTCAAGGAAATGAGAGAAAGCATTCAAGTTGAACTTCAAGAAAAATATAGAAAAGCTGAAGAGATATACAAGAAAATCAACTCTCTCGCTGCAGAAGCAGAAGTTGAGGTTAAAAAGTCGACAGAGCTGCTTAGCAAAGAAATGGCAGATGTTCTAGACGAGTTTGGTCATCGTTTGTCAAACTCGGGCGAACAGATAACGCGTCAAAAAACAGCCCTTGGAGCAACCCTGCAGCGAGCTGCAAAAGAACGAGAGCTGTTAAAGAAAGTTGTCGCTAGGGGTGAAAAGCTTAGTAAATTTTTCGATCGCAAGATCCCTTACGAGGAAGTTTTAGAAGAAATTGAGGATAAGAAATACCTAGATGCTCGTCACCTGCTATCAAAAGGATTGACGGCAGGAGAGGTCGCTCAGGAAGTTGGTTTGTCAGAATCTGAAGTCTGTCTTATCGCTTCGATTGGATAAAGCTAAGGACATCTTGATAGAGGCTCTGGCTATACTCTGCAAGAAGTAAGTGCCCCACACCATCAATTAGCTTCAATTCACTGTTAGGAATGCCATCATCAAGTTCTGATCCGGCCCGAGGATCAATGATTTGATCTTCTATGCCGTGAAGGATTAGCGTTCTTGCTTTGATGTCTTGCAACATGCTGCTAAGGTCAATGCCTTTCATAGCCGCTTTTTGCTTGCTAGCTCCACTAGAAAAACTTCCTGTCTCAATTCCAGACCAAATTTGCTTAGCCATAGACTTCACAAGGAGCTTGTTCTTTTCGACGAAAACAGGCGCAAAATATGTTTCCAGTTTATCCATGACTTCGTCAAAGGATGTTCCCCAGTGACTGTCAGCTTTGATCCATTCAGCATGAGCGGTCGTTGAAACTAGAATCAGGCTAGAAATGCGTTGCGGGTGCTCAGAGGCAAGTTTCTGGCAGATCATGCCGCCCATTGAGATTCCAAGAAGGTGAGACTCTGATATATCTAGTTCATCCCAAAGGTTGATCACATCTGAGACCAATTCAGGAAATCCAAACTCAAGCTCGCAGGTGCTTTCGCCGGAACCTCGATTGTCAAATGATAGGCAACGAAATCCAGCGTTGACGAGGACTTTACTCATCATCTTAAAATCTTTATGAGTTCGTGTATGACCGTTGACAAGTGTGACCCAAGGACCGCTGTCGCCAGCAGTTTGATAGTAGATCTGGGATGAACCCTGCTTTAGAAATGACATGTTGACCTTTGCTAGGCAGATTTAGAAGTAGCTCGCTTCTTCTTGACCTCATTAATAATCGAGGCGTCTGGCGTCAAGCCCTTTTTCTTCATTTCCTTATAGATCCGAGCAATTGCTACATAGGCCTTTTCGAATTCAAGATTGTCAAAATAGCTAGTGGCGAGAGTTTCCAAGCCTTTGTTCAAGTCGCCCTTCTTTCGGTAGGCAAGTCCCAAGTTGTATTGAAGCAGGTAAAGGCGTGTCTTATCGGCAAGGAGTCGGATAGCGTTTTCATAGGTTTGGATAGCTTCGTCGAAACTATCTTCGGCAACTTGAGAAATAGCAATATTATTGAAAATTCTAGCGAGTTCGTTGCCATTTTCTGTTTCGGCAATCAGCTGCTCTGCTAAGCCAAAGTCACCTTCTTGGAAAACGACCGTGGCCATTTGGTCTTTGGCAGCTTGATTTTCAGGGTCAATGTCTAAAACGTCGTTAAATACTTGCTTGGCCTCGTCAAATCGATCAGCTGCGACATAGGCTGCTCCGAGGTTGACGCGGGTGGTGAGGTTTTTCGGGGATTGATTCATCAACTTTTTAAGTATGTTAATAGCTTGATCATGTTCACCGCGCCTTGAGTGCAGTTTAGCCTTCAATTGGAGAGCCCGATAATTATCGGGGATACGCTCCAAGACATCATCGGCACACTTTTCAGCCTTGTCGTATTTGGAAAGTGCCATGAACACTTCGCCAGCAGCAACCAATGCTGGAGATCGAAACGGACCAGGCTTGAAGAGATCATCGTTGAACATCTTAAACGCTTCGCCGGGCTTACCATCCTGCAAATACATTTCGATCTTTCGGATGGCAACTTCTTTGGGGTCAATATTGTTTTCGTGTTCGATAATTTCATTGATCATGGCGATGGCCTTATCCTTTTCGAAAGGCATCGATAGGATATTTTTAAAGCCCAGCTCTTGAGTCAGGCGAACCTCCTGTTCTTCCATACGTTTGGAGTAGATGATGCAAGGAATATACTTGCGTCTTTTTTTGGCCCGTAGCTTCTGGATAAATATGGTCCCAGGCATCCCAGCTAGTTCCCATGAACAAATAACAAACTGAACGTGCTTCTTGTCGGCTAGGATCAGCGCATCGTCCCCAGTCGGTGAAGACACGACTTCCTTCATTCCCATATCCTTGAGTAACATTTCAAAGAACAGAGTATTCGAAGTGTTGTCATCTAAAAGAAGAACGCGTTCGATTCCCATGGTGCCTCACCTAGTGATCCGAAAACTCTATCGGCGCCACCATGAGAACGTTGAAAGTTTGATTCTGTTGAGAATATAAAAATCAATAATTTTAGATTTTTATGGCTGTGTCAATCTCATTAACAGGCTCTTCCTTCTTGAGGCTCAAATAGGGGATTGCACCCAGTAGGTTGAGGGCCATCTGAGTTAATAAGAACACATTAAAGACACTAGCACCTTGGCTATGGCCGATGATTTCGAAGAGACGATCGAAAGCTACATGACCAACCCCAAGCCCTCCAGGAGCAATGGGAAGGGCGACAGTAAACATTCCAACAGGATAAATGGTAGCAATAGTCCCAAACTGAGGGTTCTGATCTGGAATAATGGCTCTGGTGAAGAGAACAAAAACTAGCACTGAGAATAGCTGTATCAGGATCGAGAGGCCGAGGCACTTGAGGATCAGGGTGCGATGGTTTCGGTAGAGCCGCAGGCTACCATAGATTTTTCGTAGTGGGCTGAATCCGGGGATTGGCTTCGATAGTAGGGAGTCGAAAGGGTCGCGGTCTCGGTACTCGTAGAGTGCAGCGGCAAAGAAGGCTAGTATGCCGAGACTTACAACCGCTAGGGTAATGACGATGGATATCAGTGCGGCTTGCCCTTGAATGATCGGATAGCTGGCGATAGCAACGAGCAAGCCAACAATGAACAAGCCACTAAGACCGATTAGTCTGTCTAAAAATACGCTCATGATAGCAGGTGTTTTACCCATGTGCTTATTATCTCGAATCACATACAGTACCTTGATCAGGTCTCCCCCGACAGCTCCCGGCATGGCTGTGTTAAAGAAAAAGCCGATCAGGTGTAGGCGGATGGCTCGCGGCCAGGTGATCTGATAGCCTGCTCCATGCAAGAGTAGTCGCCAGCGAAATGAGCCAAGGAGCAAGGGGCCAACGATCCAGAACAAAAACATGGTAATACCCAAGCTTGGCATAGAAAAAACTTTACCCATTTGGGAGAAGTCGAGCTGATCAGTTCTGATGAGATATGTGATAAGGCCGAAAGCTATTGCGATTTTGAGAGTGTTTATGACAAGGCTTTTCAAAGGGTTCTACCTAGAGTTAAATTGCTTCGTTAGAATCAGGGTAAACTAGCATCATAAGCCTGACAAGGGAATATAAGGTTATTTATTTCAGTACTTTAGCTACCTGATCCCTACCGCGCCCTTCAACTTTACAATCGCGGTGCCGATAGACGAAACGATTGAAATTTGCGAGTAAGCATGGAAAGTTTCTTCAAAGAAAAAGATGGCAAGGTGATCGTTGTCGATCCATCCGGTGCTGCGCGTACACTGCTTGCTGAAGTGGTCAGAAGCCTTGGCTTTGGCGACGTGAACGGTGTTGCTGGCATTAAGGAAGCTGTCGAGATGATGGAAGTCGAGCCCATTCGCTGGATCGTCACTCCTTTGATGGCAGATCAGCAAGAAAATGGTATGAAGTTGCTCGATCTATTCTGTAATCATCCTGCTTTGAAAAACTTGAGAGTCTCGTTCTTGCTAGAAGAATCAGAGCAGGAGGTATTACCTGATGCTTTCGAACGAGGGCTTCTCTCTTATCATTCCAAGCCCTTCACTAAGGACTCATTGACAAGCGAGTTGAGCGGCCTTTTCAAAACTTTTGAAGCTGTCGATTGGAATGGCAGTTTATTAGCAGCCCACTACCTTAGAACACACATGATGGAAGCAGAACGATATCAAGAGCTCTTGGTTTTTGAAAAGAAGCTTCTCGACTTGTATCCCGGTCATCTCGATCAGATGTTTCATACTGTTCCTCCCCTAGCTAAAATGGGGCAAACGGAAGAAGCGCTGTCGGTACTCAAGCAAATAAAGGTGATAGACAGCAATCAGGAAGATAAGATTCAGTCTTATCTCGCAGACTATTTTGAAGGCCAGTCTCTCGACCAGGTAGAAAGTGATGGCTATAATTTTCTGGGTCTGAAAAAAATTCTTTTGGTAGATAATGATGATAGTGTCGCCAATGAGGTGGTCAATGCTTTTAAGGAAATGGGTGTTGAAGACGTTGTCGTCTGCAATGACGGAGAGGCTGGAACTCAGGCTGTGCAAGAGAACGAGGATATCGATCTTGTGATCCAAGAGTGGCGAATCCCTAAACTAACGGGCCCACTGTTCCTGCAAAAAGTTCAAGAAGAGTCGAAAAAATCAGTCCCCATAGTGCTTCTTAGTTCTCTGATTGAAGATCAGGATATCCCCTTTGTCAAAGAGATGGGGGTTGCCACCATGATAAAAAAGCCCCTTAAGAAAGATGAGTTTACCAAAGCAATCATATGGACGATTCAGCAAGATCGCTTGCCCACAGAGCAATCGTCTATGGAACGGAAAATGAGGCAATTTCTCAATGAAAAGAAGGTTCAGGAGGCGCAGGAGATTAAGGAGCGATATATCGCGGATAGCACGATCAAAATCGGGCCGAAAGAAGTCATGGAAGCTGAGTTCGCCTATGTACAAAAAGAGTTCGAGAAAGCACGAGATTTTGGTATTGAAGCGATCAAGCATGCGGGCGATTCAATTTTTATATTAAATCTCCTTGGCAAGACTATGATGAACCTTCGCGAGTTCGATGTTGCACTGAAGTGCTTTGAAAAGGCGCAAGCTTTAGCGCCTATGAATCTGGAGCGACTTTGTCAGATAGCTGAAGTTCATTCTGAGATGGGTAATGATGAAAAAGCACAGGAAACTATTGAACAAGCCCAAGACCTAGATCCTGATTCTGAGCGTGTTAAGGAAACGTCAGCAAAGGTTGCTCTGAATGCTGGTGATTCAGCTACTGCGAAGACAATCATGGCTCAGCTTAAAGCTATGGAAAATGTGGTTTCCTACATGAACAATCAAGCCGTGGCCATGGCTCGGTGTGATATGGTGAACGAAGGAATTCAGCAGTATCGGACAACCCTTGCTGCGATCCCGGACACCCGCAAGGATATCTATGCTATTGTCTCCTACAATCTAGGTTTGGCTCATCTTAGAGCTGGCGATATGGATGGTGCGCAACCTCCCCTTGAGGAAGCGGTGCAGCATGATTCGGTTGTTAAGGACAGAGCTGAAAAGCTGCTAAAGAAAGTCAAAGGAGCCATCAAGTCTGGAAAACCTTTGCAAGTCCAAAAGGCTCAAGCCCCAATCCCACTTAAACCCGAAGATGCTTCCGGTGATCAAGCTACGGATAGTGACAAGGTCGTAACTCTTGATGGTGCCAAAGCCAAAGTTTTGACTTTGGTCAACGCTGATCCAGGAGACATGGCTTGCCACCTTATTTTCCAAGTTCAAAGCTCCAATGATAAGGCTCAGAAATTGCTGAGCGGTAATCTGAAGTTCACACCTCGTGAAGCTATACTGCGCGGTGAAAGCGGTGGTGCTGATCGTGCTATTGTAAAAATTGCGTGATTGTTCAGCGATAGGACCCGATCAAGCGGTATGATGACCAATAAGCCGGATGTGGGAAATAGCTTTTGGTTAGCAGCTGAGCTTTCCGCAAGCCAGCCCTCTTATTATTACCCTCTGAAAGATAACGATAGAAACGCTTCATAGTTAATGCGCTTGCAACATCATCAATGCGCCATAGAGTGCTAATAATCGATCTGGCACCTGCTTGGAAGAACGCTCGGTTAAAACTGACAACTTCATCCCCGCCTTTGATATCACCGAGTCCTGTCTCACAGGCAGACAGGGTTACAAGCTCCGCGTTGATTCTGGTACTTAGGATTTGATCTACGAGAATGTCGCCGCTACTACCTCCGCTGGGAGCTAGCAACAAGCGGCTTCGCCCTGGATCGAATGGATGAAACTCCCCGTGGGATGCTATATGAATCCAATCTGCCTCGTGACTCGATAGAAATGAATTGGCTGTGGCTTTACCACCTACTAACACCTGTGCTGATGGAAAGTACCTTTTGATGGTCTGCGCTTCTTTGGCAGCAAAGGGCAAATCCAAGTCCTTTCCTCGATCGGGGTTGCCAAAAGCCTTGATTGTGGGCGAGCTAGTTAAATCTGAGTGTTTTGCAAAGCGAGCAAGAGTTGCGCTCTCTAAGTAGGTGATACGAAAACGATCTATCAAATATTGCTCTCTACTTTCAGGGAGTGCAGCAAAGGGTAAGTAGTGTAGTGAACCGTGAGGAACGATAACTAGGTTCTGGTAGTCTTGGAACTCTGACTGCCAGTCTTCAAGGAGCCAAGCATATAGTTCCTGACCGATAAAACTGAGGTCACCTAGGCTTTGGAGAATTTTTCGATACTGTTTGATCCTTAACTCGATACGATCCCTGGGGAGAGTTCGTATGGCTCCAAAGATACCCTTCTCACTAATTATCCAGACGATTAGATGACCACTTGTAATCATGTACTCGATCAAAGCAGTTTGTGGGTCAAGATAGGCCGTGACCTCATCCAAGCCGATACTACTGATTGTGACTATGTTATAGAGTCTAGGATCTTCCTTTTTGATTTTTTCAAGAAGGCTTTGCCTTTTCTTGGTGATGCTATCGATCTGGGACTTTAGCTCAGGATTGGGACTGCGCTCCATCACACTTTGTAATTGATCGAGTAGCTCAGTAAAGTCCGCATAGCGACTGGCTTCTTCAGAGTTTTCACGTATCGATGTATTAGATAAACTATCGATCAATGACCGTGATCGTGATCGTTCGCTGATTTGCCAAGCTTTCTTAAACTTCCCTTGTTGAGACAAATTGACAATAAAATCTTCGTATACTCGCTGAACGGAGCGCTCTTCTTGAAAACCAGAAGAGTTTTCTAAGTTCGAAAGGCTGCCTCTCAGTTTTTCGACTATTTCAAGCGCTTTTTCGTAGTAAGACTCAGCGATTTGCCACTGTTTGAGTCGATCGTAGGTGCTGGCAAGGCCAGCATAGGAACGCCAGATGAATTGCCTTAAGTAGGACTTTTGGGAAACCTCTAGGGCCTTTTGATAATGTGATATCGCCTTCTCAGGTTCCTGCCTAGCCAAAGCTAGTTCGGCGAGGCCAACGAGGGAGTAAACCTGGTTATAGGCAAGACTTAAGCGTTCGCTGTCTTTTCTTGCACGATTTAGGAACTGCGACGCTTGTTCATAGTCCTCTAAGTAGAGGAAGCTAATGCCAAGGTTGCGGTAGTCAAAGGCTATGGCTGATTCATCACGCTCTTGTGTATCAATAGTAAGAGCTTCTTTGAAAAGAGCAACCGATTGCCTTAGCTCACCCATCTTTCGCTTAATATAAGCCAAGTTTGAAAGGAGCTGAGCAACCTTTCTGGGTTTTTCCAGCAAACGTGCCTTTTCGATACTCTGATTCAGGGTTTTCACCGCAGTGGCTTCTTGGCCTATTTTCGCCAGAACTAGAGCATGAACATTGGCAAGATCCAAGCTTAACAGTTTTCGCAAATTTTCAGATTCAATACTTTCCAAAATGTTCTTGGCTTTACTATGTAAGTTGATCGCCTCTTGGAAAAGAGAGGCTCGATAATATGCATTAAGAAGGATTTGTGCATTTCTTAACCAAAGAGTTGGTTCGTCATCCGCATCAATATAATCCTCTTGGGATTCGAGTACTGTAATGGCTCGTTTGATAGATCCTACGGCCATTAGGGTATTTGCATAATCAATATTTGCTCTGATGATCCCTTGTTCAAAATCCTGTTTCTTAAACTCATCTAGCGCCTGTCGATACCATATGAGAGCTTGAGAAAAGTCATTGAGGGATTCCCTTGTATAATTAGCCATGTCGAGAAGCCGTTCTGTTGCAGCCTCTTGATCATCATCCTCAAGAAACAGCTGACGAGATTTTTTCAAAAGTTCGACACCTTTCTCTGAAGCTTTTTGTTCAAACACTAAAAGAGCCATATTCTTAATCACAACGGCTGATTGATAGGTGTCTTCATTGTCTTGATATATAGCAAGAGATTTATCAAAGTATTCTTGGGAGTTCTTGAAGCTCTTAGCCCTTAGGGCAAGAATTCCACTATTGAGATATTCATCAGCTAAGTCAAGCTCATCAGCACTGTCTTCGATAAGATTGAGAATCTTTTTTTGGTAATAGTATGCCCCCGTATACTGCCTGGATTGTGACCTCTTTGCCCGTAGTTGGAGGAGAATTTCAGACTGAAGACTAACATCGTCCAGCACATTTGCAAAAACCAGGCGATTTTCAAGAGCTTGTTTCTGATCGTAAGCAAGCTTAGGAGCCAGTTCTGCAATGAGCTTTTTGGGTGTCCCAGGTAGGCCCAGAATCGTGATGCCTGGCGTGTTGATCGCATCTTGAAGGCCTTGATTAGCAAATGACTGGAAGAATTGCCCTAGGGTATCTGAGGATTCTGCCACGACAACCGTATTTGCTCCTAGATGTTCCCGTATCAAGTCGTGTGCGAGGATATCCAAGTGATCATCGATGCGACTGGTATATGTAAGCAGGTCAATATTTTTAGTTTCCTGAAGATCTAGCGTTGAGCTGACTGCACTCAGAGAAGGGCTCAAGTTTAATGGTTCCGCAATATAGAGAATTTTGGGTTGATCAGCATTTACTGGTATCGACTCTCGATGTTCATTGGCTTTGATAATGTCAGGACTCGGATCACCCAACCAAGAGATACGGTTAAATAGCCGTACATCGACAGTGCGAGGAACTTGAACTCCACCAGACCAAATTATAGGAGTCGATGGCAGCATTTTCTTTAGATGAGGATAGAGCAGATGGCTTTGCTTATCGCTGAGTAGGTGGACCCGCTTGTAGCTACTAAAATCAAATTCTTGAGAGAGGTTTGCAAATCTCTCAAGTCTCTGTGTGCCAGTCTTTCGGTCCGATTTGTACACCATGTACATGGGGCTAGAACCAAGGAAGCCAACAACGAGTTCACCTTCTTGAGGTGACAATCTATTTATGTCTTTAGATTGGATATTTAGTCGTTCATTGTTGATACGTAAGAATCGTCCTAAAATCTGCCGACGCAATAAAAGGTGCTTTTGATAGGCCTCAAATCCTTGGCTAGGTTCGATATTTTGAAAACTTTGTAAGAATACTTGGTCAAGGTAGGCAACGATCAAGCGTATGAAACTTAAGCTATTTAGGGACTTTGTTTCTGCTAGATCCAAGTAGGCTTCGTGATGTAAATCTTCTAATAGCAAGTAAGTCCATGCCTCTCCCTTGCCAACAAAAGTGTCTCTTAGCTCTTGTTGAATAAGTCGGCCATTTGGTTCTTGTGTCGCGGAATCTATGGATTCACTTAGGAAGCTTACTAGATCCTGATGAGGAATAGGGCCACGACTGCTAAGGAGCTGATCATAGGCACGAATCAATCGTTGGCTGCTAAAGTTATTGATGACACTTTGTGCCCATGCTGTTGCCTCCGTGGACAGAGGCTTGCCAAGTGCTTGCCAACGGGCAAGTGAGACTAGTAGATTAAGTCCGTTACTATAAGCAAGCTCACGGTTTTCGATTTTCTGAGCGAGATCATAGGCTATCCAGAACGTCTTTGCCGCTTCTGCATAGTCTCCACTTAGAAACAGGACATAGGCTAAATGGTTATTGGCAACTGTACGATAATCAATATATGACTTATTGGTTTGTTTCTCCTGAGATTTTAGGGACTGAATCTTGCGCCGCAGCCAAGTGCTTGTGGAAGAATAGTCTCCCTTTTTAAGATAGGCCTTGGCCAAGTAAGTTTGAATCTGAGCTTTCCTTAGAAGACCAGAAAAGCCCTGAGCTTCGGTAGAACTTCCACCTAAGTTTACCGCGATATCATCGCTGTGTTCTTCCCGAGGAGCATCATCCACTAGCCCGATTGCCTGGTTTAGAGTTTCAATGGTCTTAGTGTAGTTCTTGGAGTAGTAGAGATTCATCCCTAGATTTGTAAGCACAATGACTCTAGTTTCACGTGGTAGAGGAAGATCTAGAATATTTCGATATACCTCAATAGCTTGCATATACTTCTTCTGGTCAGTGAAATTGAGAGCCCGATACTGCTGAATTTGAAGTCTTTGATCCTGTCTGCCAATCTTTTGAAATGCCTGCGATGCTTTTAGGAATGCCGATTCGGCGATGGGATATTGCTTGGTCTGGGCAGCGGAGCGCCCATAATTCAGATAAATTTGTCCCTCTTCTCTTAAGCTGCGAAAAGGAACTCGATCTAACCAAGCGACTCGCCGGCTATAGTATGAATACGCTTGGGAATAGTTTTTCCATTGAAACTGAGCCTCACCGATATTCTGAAGCAAAGCAGCCCGATTGGGGTGATCGGGTGGGAGGCTAGCTAAGGCTAATTGGTAGTTTCTAATGGCCTGAACAGTTCCTAAAGTAAACCTTTCTGAGAATTGTGAGAAGAAGCCAAAAAGCATAGACTTCAAGCGATACCAGGCACTTGGCCCCGACTTCCTCTTGGTCCAGAGATCGTGTTGATAGTAGAGCCAGCCCAAGGTTTGATGTAGATCTGCTTGCTGAGGCTTGATTTCGACGATGTTCTCTAGGGTAGGAATAAGGCTTTCGATGATTTCGAGTCTTTCTTCTAAATCTTGTGTTTGGTCAATGCTATAGGTATCGACATAAAGAGCGAGATACTGACTTAACCAATCGGGTGATTTTGCCATGTACCTTTCTTTGATATCATCTATCTTCTTCATCATGCCGTAGGCATCGATAAGGCTTTTATGAAGGGCAACTGAGCGAGGGAATATCGATATGCCCTTGCGGTAGAACTTGATCGCGGAGGCAATTTCTAGACTCTTAACATAGTAGTCGCCTACCCGACGAAACACTAACTCGTGTAGAACTCGGCCCTCCTCGCGGATAAATTGCGATGGCTCTTTAGCAAGAAATGGAGCTGCTTGCTGGAACACTTTAAGATAGGAGTCAGAGAACGTATGAAGGTCGGGAAGCTCTAGTGCCTTCTCAAGAGCCTTGATATAGATATATGATAGATCTTTATACTGATCCATCAGGGCTAGCAATTGATTATGGCGGAGAAATATTTCTTTTTGATCTGAGTTCTGATATCGGCTGATTTTTAAAGTGCCAGATAACCACTTACTGTTGATCTTTTGATCAATGCTTCGTGTTATCGAGTTGATATGGTTTTTGATTGCATATTCTGATAGTTCTCGTGATAGTTCGGGATTACTTTGTTCTATTGCTACAAGATATTGGTCCAACGATAGCATAGCTGCATCAGCCGTGCTAAGCTTGGCATCTATGGCAAATGAGAGCTTCAAAGCAAGGAGTTGGAATCTCTTCCAATAAGGTTCCTGATCCGTAGATTGAATTACTTCTGTTAGACTCTGCCTAGCTTTGTTGAGTCCTTGATTATTTAAGTAGTTGTTTAGAGAACTAAGAATAAGACAGGATGCCGCGAAAAAGGAGTCTTGCGTAGAGTTTTTGCATGCAGACTGAAATCTCTTAGAGAGTCCTTGATGATTCTTGATTTCTGGAAATTTATAGAAGCTGTCGAGATAGGGTCGCCAAATTTCGTAGTTGGGATTTTCTGCAACGAGCTTTTCTAGAGTGAATCTTGCTACTTCTTGTTGAGGCGTTTGCATGGCCCATAGAAATCGTAGGTAGAGATTTTTAAGACTATCGTCTCCCTGGTTAATTGCAATATGACGTACTTTTTCAGGAATATAGATATGGTGATCATATATTGCTTGCCATTGCCCTCTCTCAGGAATCAGTCCCAGATTGGCAGCGGTTCCGCGAGTGAAACTCAAGAGAATTCGATCATTAAAGAATCTACCCTGGCTTGGATTGTCGTCATCACTGGTAAGCGCAAACTCCAGATTTAGGTCGCGATCTAGGAGCCAGAGCGCTCCGTGGTCATTGCCATTAATAAGTCCATCTCGGTTGGTGTCATGGTCTATGCGACGAAACACCAGCTTTTTGAAATCAGGAGAAAGATCTGGTTGGCTATTGAGACCCCTTGATTGAGTTAGAATATTGTGTTGTTTGGTTCTTAGGTTGTACTCGTGTATTTGAGCATTTTGCTGAAATACGATGCGATCCCCGTCGTTGTTTATCCGAGGATGAAATCCCAGCAGACCTGTATCTTGAACTTTTTTACTTTGCCAATCAAACAGCATGATCTTAGGATCGCTCTGGCCGAAACCTTTACTGGCGAAAACAAATTTTGTTCCATCTGCGGACCAGCTAGGATGCATCTCCTCTGTGTCTGGCAGCTTGAGATGGAATTCATCAGTTACAGAAATACTACCAATGGCTTTAAAGTGGATATCTCCCTTGGCATCCTCTCTTCGTGAGAGGAATGCTAGGATCTTGTATGATTCAGAGAAGCTTGGCATAAAGTCGTCAGACTTGTGCTTGGTGATGCGTCTTTTAGACTTTCCAGAAAGAAGAAATATATCGAAATTAGTGGCACTATTTTCCGAATAGAAAATGCCCCGAGAGCTTGGTTCTGGGTCCTGGGATTGCATGGGATCGGCCGTGAGGAAAAAAAATTTTTGATAAGGTTCCTTTGATGTGCTGGGCATAGAAATATCGATCTTCTTGTTGGCAACACAAGAAGCTAGAGTCATTGCTATCAATAGCAATACCAAGTTAAGGTTTTTGCATCCAACGCCCATTTCTATAAAACCAGTGGCCCGGTTTGGCCTTCTCATAGATTTGTTTCTGAAA
This sequence comes from Pseudobacteriovorax antillogorgiicola, assembly GCF_900177345.1. Classification (NCBI taxonomy): domain Bacteria; kingdom Pseudomonadati; phylum Bdellovibrionota; class Oligoflexia; order Oligoflexales; family Pseudobacteriovoracaceae; genus Pseudobacteriovorax; species Pseudobacteriovorax antillogorgiicola. Next base: position 23,195 of record NZ_FWZT01000023.1, on the reverse strand, counting down.
GGTCTCAACAACACTATCAAAATGTTCTGAATTAAGCTCAGGGTTCATAGTAATAACTCTTCGCCAGATGATCTTACGATCACGATTTTCTTCGGCAAGAATAATAGAGATGATATTCGTTTCTCGATTCGAAGCCTGGCTGACAAGTCCTATGGAAGGAGGGAGAATCATAATTTTACCCGCTGGACCTTCACCTATAAACTGCTTGTCCTTGAACTCTTGAATATCATCCTGATTAAATGCCTGATTTTGCTTTGCCAGAACCGCCTTCTGATGAAGGTCGGATGCCTCAATTTTTTTTATCTCGCCATCTTGATCGACAGCGCGAACAGAGCTGATGAGTACAACATCCTGGTCGAGTTCCTTCTGAGTGCCTAAAATTTGATTCTCTAAGGCTGTTCGCTGGGACGTAACATCAAATTTTATAGTGCATGATCCAGAGTGCACGAATAGAAATGTGAGCCAAATTCTAGATTTCATCAATAGCTCCTTGAGCAATAGGTGCTTCGTCAGAACTTGTAAAATTAGCAATAATTTGGCTAACAGGAAAACCACTCATCTTAGGCAAGGGAACTGGAATTGCAAGAACACTGAGACCAATATCAACCTCTAAAAAGCCATGTTTAATGGGAATCGAAACATAATTGATATCACTAGCTACGAGAGCTTGTCGTGCTGAATTCAAACCTGGGTCTTGACCTTCTGGATCGAGGAAGAAAAGGATCGACTTAAGTTGTTCCTTACCGATTTCGGTAATCTCCATGCTGCCATTGATGTCACGGTTTTCCAGATCTAACGCTAGATTCATATTGCCAGAAATTTCGGGCTTATCTGTATAAGACCAGCCTTGCAATCGACGTAAGATATTGGGGAAAGCTTCAAGGAGTCGATGTGAATTAAGATTATTGATTGTAAATCTCATATCAAGAGTTTGAGGCTTTGGATTGAAGCTTAGATTGAGGGCACCAGAAAAGCTGCCATCTAGGAGCCCTCCATTGAGGCCATAGATAGCTAAGTTCCCTTGCTCCAATACAGGGGTTAGAGATATGTCTTTCAATTTAATGCCTTTGCCTTGGATAGCTTCGATACCTAGCCGACCGCGTTTTGGAAAACTGTCGCTCATGGCGTTATATGAAAGCAATTGTTTTGCTGAGGGTTGAATCACATTTGGAATAGTTAAAGCGTAGTCTTCTTTGCTGAGGTCGAAGTTAATCGTCTGTGAATATGGAATATGACCATCTAAACCATGTACCGATACTAGTGGGGCTGAGGCTGGGCCAGCTTCAAGATGAAACGATCTAAAATCAATGAAACCATCAAGGACTGCCGACTTTAAATTGGAGAGCTTGATCGTCCCTTGGGTCTCAATCTTTCCTTGGCTGCGGATCTGTTCGACCATCGCGGAAGAGCGGGCCGAGTCGATCGAAAGTGAATAGCTAGCATCCAGATCCTTTAAGGTGCTGTTGACAATCTCTAAGGTGCCTTTTGACTCCACATAACCGCCAAGGCTACCGAGACTTGCATAGGCTTTATCTATGGATACGGTTTGAAGATTCTTTTGTCTGATCTGGATTCCTTGCTTAAAGTCTGAGAGTGACGCTCCTTGAATACCTTCTATTCTTCCAATAAGAAGCTCAGAATTTAGTTTTGATACGGAATTCTTTGGGTTAAAGCTCAGATCGAAGCGATGAAATCCATTTGAGGAATGGGCTATCTTCGCGACTTGGAACGTCTTGTTCTGCACGGTGCTTGCAACTGAGCCAATATTGCTGTCGATGTTCCATGTTAACTCCTCTAGATCACTTGCAAGGGTCAGCTTTGTCTCAAGTGCCTCGATCCGGGTTTGATTTAAAGGTAGGTCTAGGTGGAATTTTGATATCGTGACGCAGCTTTTGATAGAAGATTTTGATAGGTCATTCGGAGATGTAACTTCACTTAGCTCTTTTGCAGATTCCACAGTTGCGACGATATCGTGGTCGATGCTGCCCTCCAATCGATCGGGAATCAAATTGAGAGGCAGCATCCGCCTTAGGATGGGGGCCATTAGACTACGGGTGGATGACAAGTCAGGAATTTTTGTTTTGATGCTGGCAACAGCACTTTTTAGTTGGGAGCCTACAGAAAATTTGAAAGCACTTTCAAATATATTCTCCACAGTTAGAGAACCTGCCAGACCTAAATCTGAAGATTGCAGTTTACCCACGTGACCCACTACATGAAGAGGTAGTCCTTCAATTGCTCCAATGTTCAAGTTGGTATTGGCTCGAAAAGACTTGAATTGGAGAGATTTTAGGGTATCGATATGACTTTCAGATATGACCGCAGATATGTCGAGTTCATTGATGCTCATGGAACCTGTGATTGGGGGTATGTGAGGTTTTTTAATATATGTTCCTATATTGTCAAAGGATTTATGGAAACCTCCAGTGAGTGAGATGGGAATATTTTTTAGGCGAGAAAGGTTCGTCTTAAGAGACCCATTCAATTGGAAAATATTCGATAGCTTCAAATCGAATGACTCTACGTTTAGCTCTTTATTTTCGTTAAGTGAGATAACGGTCTCTTGTTCTAAGTCTAGTCCCTTGATCTCTGCTTGATCGGAATCAATCCTCAGATCGAGAATTTCGGTTTTGCTGCGAACTTGGGAAAGATTCTCAGATATAACGTCAAATGTAAGGTTTGCGCCGAGTTTTAGAGAGGGAGTGTCAACAGTTAGTGGAGCTGCGGAGACCTGAGTTCGAGTTGTAAGACTAGAAAGAAAGCCATCGACTTGCTGACGGATCGAGATGTAATTAAGCTCGCTTTGACGATCGAGTAAGACCTTTGCCGATGATATTTCCCACTTGATGGAAGTCGGTATAGGAACGAAGATCGGAGGTATATTGATAGTGTCTAATGGCTTCAGAGGAGGTTCTGGGGCCTCTGTTTTTGGGCTTGATGGGGGAATGTCAGCTAAGCTTATGACTGGCTCCTGAACGTTAAGCTCAAATTGAATATAGAACAAAGTCAATGTCCACAAATTATGCATGATCGAGATATTGCTCCATGCTAGGAAGGGGCGGTCTCGATCCAAGTGGCGAATCGCTCCCTGGGGGATCTTGATGCCTCGTAGGTTTTGGACCTCAACGTGATGCAACTCAAGGCTGAGGCTTTGCTTTGCCAAAGCCTGCTTGAGCCACTCCAGCCATGGAGTTCTAGGCAATGCTAATGCAATGGTGAGAATAGTGAAGGCATAGGCAAGGTAAGCCAAGCCTAGAATCTTCAATAGTTTTTTAAGAAATGCGATATTCATCGATAGACGCATGGCTCTTAATCGATTGCTGCTGACAAGGTGAAAGGTGGCACAAGCCACCTCTTTAATCATATCTTATGGAGGGTTTTGACAAGCCTGCAAGGCTTGCCCAATAGGGGATAGGATTAGTTTCTCGCCCATTGATTGGCGGTTAGATAGACCATGTTGATGATGTCTTCAACGCGAGCGCCACGTTCTAAGACATGAGCCGGCATAGGAGGTCCTCTTAGAATAGGCCCGAAGCTGCTAGCCTCTGTGAGATTAGCAAGTAACTTGTAGGAAATATTTGCCGACATCAGATCGGGGAAGATCAAGACATTGGCCTGGCCCTTCAAATTAGAAAATGGGAATTCTTTTTTCTGGAGGTCGACATTGATGGCGACGTCTGCTTGAATCTCACCATCGAAATCGAAGTCTGGATTCATGTTCTCTAAGAGACGAGCAGCCTCAGATATCTTTCGAGTGATCGGGTGACGATTAGATCCAAAGCTTGAGAACGATAGAAATGCAAGCTTGATGGGATCGTCCGTGTATTCTTTGGCAAATTCAGCGGTGTTATAAGCTATAGAGGCCATCTGCTCTGGGGTTGGGTCGACATTGATGGTGCAATCCGAGAAAAAGTATAGCTTTTTCCGATAGCTGATCATCTGAGTTCCCGCCAAAGTAGTGGAAGTGGTGGTTCCCAATACTTCGAGAATGGGCCGCACGCTTGCTGCATATGGCTCTACCAAACCATTTAGCATACCATCCACGAAACCGTTTTTGAGCAACATGGCACCGAAGTAATTGGTATTGCGAATGGCTTCCATAGCGATGGATTTCGAAATTCCTTTCCGTTGCCGAAGCTCAAACAGTTGATCAGCGAATTTCTCTGTACGATCGTCTTGAAGTGGGTTGATAATATTAACCTTCTCACCGAAAGCGTGGAATCCTAGTGATTCCGACTTTTCAATAATACTCTTGGGAGACCCTAAAAGCGTGACGTCTACATCGCCATCATAGACGATCTGTGCTGCTGCTTTGATCACACGGCTGTCATGGCCATGGGGAAGGAGTATATTGGGTTTCTTCTTTTGTCTCTGAGTGCCAGCCACGATGCCCTGGCGAAGCTTTCGAACGATCCGCCTTGTGGGGCCAAGAATTCTTTCGATGTGGTACTTATACTCGTCGATATTCACCTTTTTCCGCGCAACCCCGGAGTCCATAGCAGCTTGTGCCACGGCGGGAGCTACATACATCAAGACCCTCGGGTCAACCGGCTTCGGAATGAGGTAGTCCTTACCAAATTGGTAGCCGTCCGGATTGGAGTAAACCTTAAGAACCTCTTCGGGAACAGTTTTCTTAGCCAAGCTGGAGATGGCTTTCACAGCGGCGAGCTTCATTTCATCTGAGATGCCTGTGGCTTGGGTGTCGAGAGCGCCGCGGAAAATAAACGGGAAACCCAGGACGTTGTTCACTTGGTTAGGGAAATCGCTTCGTCCTGTGGCAATAATAGCATCAGGTCTCACCTCTCGGGCTAGATCCGGGTGAATTTCAGGGTCTGGATTGGCGAGGGCAAAAATAATCGGATGCTCGGCCATAGGTTTGATCATGTCCTGTGTGAGGACACCTGCGACAGAAACACCGACAAAGGCGTCGGCCCCAACAAGGGCTTCTTCCAAAGTTCTAAGATCTGTTTTTTGTGAGAATCGGCCCTTGTACGGATTGCCAGGGTCGCGTCCATCATGGATAACCCCGCGGCTATCGCACATGAGAAGATTTTCTGGTTTCACGCCGAGCTTGATAAAGAGGTCAGCGCAGGCAATGGCAGCAGCGCCACCACCCGAAAACACAACTTTTACATCAGCAATATCGCGATTGGTGATTTCTAAGGCGTTGATGAAGGCAGCACTTGCAATGATAGCTGTGCCATGCTGATCATCGTGGAACACTGGGATGTTCATCTGCTCTTTGAGCGTTTCTTCAATATAGAAGCACTCAGGGGCTTTGATATCTTCGAGATTGATACCACCAAATGTAGGCTCTAACGCTTTAACAGTAGAGATAAACTGATCGGGGTCCTCAGCAGCGACTTCAATGTCAAAGACATCGATATCGGCGAACTTTTTGAAAAGCATCGCCTTGCCTTCCATCACAGGTTTCGAGGCATGAGGGCCAATATTTCCAAGGCCTAAGACTGCAGTTCCGTTGGAAATCACTCCCACAAGGTTCGCACGGCCTGTGTACTTGAATGAGTTTTCAGGGTCTTTTTCAATCTCCCGACAAGGTCCTGCGACACCCGGAGAATAGGCAATGCTCAGATCTTCTTGGCTATCAAGTGGCTTACTGATACGGGTTTGGATTTTTCCCGCTGGTTCTCGCTGGTGATATTCCAGCGCTTTTTCTTCGTAATTCAATGGATTCCCCTCGTTAGAAACGATCGATGATGGCTTTTAGAGCTAGCTCCTGGCGGGCTCTAAAATCTAATACGCTCGGCTGCTGTTTTCGGGTGACACCGTTTTCAATGATCGCAAAAGCAATCATTCCGTGCTCTGGATGGCCGAGATAGCCAGCCAGGGACGATACCGTTATCGGTGATGTCAGGGTCCCTGTTTTAGCTCTCACTTGGCCATGAAGGGGTTTTAAGCGGTCTTGGTCGAATCGATCTTCCAGAGTTCCATCCCAGCCAGCAGCCGGCAGACTAGCAAGAAATTCGGGAAAAAGATCCATGCGCTGGTACATGTACTCAAGTAAGGCAACAACTTGCGAGGCGTTGACCCGGTTGCGCGTATCGAGCCCTGAGCCATTGTACAGCTGAAACCCCTTCGGTAACTTGACTTCCTGGGCGAGGAAATCTTTGAGTACGGCCATTCCATTGGTAAAGCTTCCTGGGCCAGCGCCTGAAAACTCGGCGCCCATGCGCTTGACCAACACATCAGCAATATAGTTGTTTGAGTATTTGTTCAAGCCCGATATCATACGGCTCAGTTCGTAGCTCTTGATCGTGTAAAGTTCTGTTGCAGCTTGCGGCAGCTTGCCAGCTGCTACTTGACCCTTCACCACGATGTTTTCTTTTGCCAAAAAGGAGCGGATTTGCTCTCCCCCTGTACGGAGCGGATCTGAAACGGAGCGATAGACTTTCCGCATGGGAGATTCCAGTGAAATACGCCCTTTAGAAGCAACAAGAACCATGTCTTTCTTCGAGGAGCGAGTCACTCGTACATAGGGTTTGCCGCGGCTGGTGGTAACCACTCGATTGCTGACCTCGATCCCATCGATGGGGTAGGGGTCGATTGACATAAAGGCAGGGCGTCCTTCTTGATAGCCGGGAGCTATGGCGACGGGAAACGTATTGAAGTTGATACCGAATGCGGAAACTGGCGCGTCATAAGCGTTATTGGACATGTAACGGCTGTCTTCCCGAGAGTCGTCTCGGGTATCCCCGTCAAATAAGCTGTTGTCGATGACAATACGCCCCGAGATTTCCTTGATGCCCATCATGCGGAAGTCGGCAGCCATCTGCCAAAGCTTTTCACTAATGAGAAGTGGATCGCCATCGCCCACAATATAGAGATCACCACTGATCACCCCTTGTTTCTTGGTGCCTGTGTAAAAAAACTTGGTTTCAAATTGATGGGCAGGAGAAAATTTTGCCAAAGCTGCCGCTGAAGTGAATAGCTTCGTTACTGAAGCAGGAGACAGCAGACGGTCAGGGTTTTTCTGATAGATCAGCTTTCCGTCCTTAAGACGCTTGAAGAGAACCGACTGCTGATGTGCGGTTCCTAGCTTGTAGAATGGTGATGCGCTTTGCGCTGAACTGGAGATCAAAACCAGTAGTAGAGTTATAATACGAAGCATAGTTAATCCTATTTAGTCGAAGAACGTTCTCAAGGTACAAGATCTACAGATAAACTGCGAAGCCGATTAAGGGCGCATGCTAAATCAAGGGGGCGAACTTGGGCCATATCACCATCAGGAAGATCGTGAATCCCTTCATACCCTTCCTGACCAAGTTTAGAAATGGCCTGAATAATAGAGTCTTTAAAACTGATGCTCCCTGGCGACGAACGATATAGGTAGGCCATAAGATAGGCTATGGTTCTTAACTGACTGCCATCTACAAGTTGCTCGACGTGGCTCAGGTCGATCGCTTCTGATCCATAAAAAATCTCATCGATCTCCCTGATTTTTACATGCTGCTCTCGATTTCTAAATCTTGGTGATAGTCCCTGCGCCCGAAGGCAACGAGTGCCTTGGATCTGAAATGCTTGTTTGGCGTCCTGATGCCGTTGGCTAGGGAATTTTTCGGCGATCGTCTTCGCCTCTTGAGTCATGTCCATGGCCTCGTAAGACTTTAAGCCAATAATATGATCGGCGACTTCAAAGTAATCTCCACTGCCGCCGACTACCATAATCGTTGAAATGCCCTTTGCCTTTAGCTCTTGGATGCGATCGATGAATGGTGTGATGGGCTCGTCTTTGTCGACAATGAGAGCCTGCATGCGGTGATCCCGGATCATGAAGTTAGTTGCCGAGGTGTCTTCATCAATTAATAAAGTTTGGCAGTCGAGTTCCAAGGCCTCCATAATATTAGCTGCTTGTGAGGTGCTCCCACTAGCATTGAGGGATGAAAATTGGCGGGTAGACTTTTTCTGGGGCAAATTGTTAATGAATGGCGATATCGCAACCGATTGTATGCTGCGACCGTCTTCTGACCTTACTTTAAATGCTGAAGGCTCAGTAACGACAAACTCCCGGCCATCCCCTGGAATATGAGCGTAGATACCTTTCTCTATGCCATGGAGTAGCGTGGACTTGCCGTGGTATCCACCGCCGACGATCAAGGTGACCCCTTGGGGTATTCCCATACCTTTGACGGAGCCACGATGAGGGCAACTTAAGGTGATCTCGAATGATGAAGGGGTTGCAAAGGGCACAAGGTCTTCTGATGCCAGGGGCCGATCGTCGATACCACTTGCTCGGGGCAGGCGTGAGTTGTTCGCCACGAAAGCTACAAGGTGATGCTCCGAAAGTTGCTTTCTTAAAGCAGCGTTATCTTCGTATGTATCGACGTGAAGCTTGAGTTCGCCTTCCTCTAGCTGGGGAAAGCAGATCTTTTCCACAAGCTGGGGCAGGATATTGATGAGCAAGTATGCAGCTTCTCGTCCTAGTATCTTTCGTCCGTCGGCAGGCAGACCCAGAGTGAAGCGGATCTCCAGGCCATGATCCTGGTGAACGAAACAGGAGGAGCGATCTAGGATCTGCTGCCCAGGAGTATCAATACCAATAAATCCCCCTTTGCCGGTGCCTATAGGCTTCGATGATTTTCTGGCGGCCTGGCTAAATTTTCTAGTGATGTAGTCGCGGAGGGCGATGGTGCGTGTCTGGTTATTGGCATAGCTTTGGGGAATCTGGTGGGTGCTAGGATCAAGAAAAATTCGCATCTTACTAGGAGCAGCAAAGGGGTCCCCTTGCACATGATCAACTATCAAGCGAAAGTTTGGGAACAGGGTCTCCCCCTTGATCTCCTTATAGAGTCGATAGTTTTTGTGATGAAGCCCGATCAGCATCTGCTCTAGTTTCTTGTGATCCATGAAAACCCCTTCGCAAAAAATTTTTCACGTCCCTATAATAGCGCGAGTCGGGGAAATAATGACATTGGATTGGCACATGAAGATACTTGGCATAAGCCATATTGGTATTGCAGCGAAAGATCCAGGGCGAGCAGCTTGGTTCTTTAAAGAGGTTTTGGATCTGCCTTGGCATGGAGATGAATTGGTCAAGGAACAGAAAACCAATACGATGATGTTCGGTTCGGCTAATGGAGCCGCTACTAGCGACAGTCGCCTTGAGATTTTGGAGAACGAGGAGGGCCAAGACGGGCCGATCAAGAAATACCTCGAAATCCGAGGGGGAGGTATCCATCACCTAGCCTTGCAAGTCGACGATATTGAGCTTGCGATTGCAAAAATGAAGGAGCACCAGATCCAGATGATCGATGAAGTTCCACGAGGCGGTGCCCATAAAACCCGCATTGCCTTCGTTCATCCAAGGGCAACGGGGGGCATCTTGCTGGAGCTGGTACAGGAGACTCATGGATGAGCAAAAAGCCCATGAATACCTTTACGTTTTTGGCAACGTGTTACCCCTTAGGTCAGATGCCAAAAGCACCAGGAACGTGGGGATCTCTGCCGGGTTTGGCTTTGGGCAGTGGCATTTACTATCTGGCTCGCCATAGCATAGGAAATATTCCATTTTGGTTTGTGGTTACCAGCCTGCTGTTTGTTTTTTCGATTTTTTCCTACTGGGTCATTAAAAAAACAGAAACCCTCTGGGATGCTCATGACGACAAGAGCATAGTTATTGATGAGGTGGCAGGTCAGGCGATTCCGATCGCATTCTTCGCACCATCGTGGGAACTATGGCTGGTGGGATTTGCTCTGTTTCGACTCTTCGATATCACGAAGCCCTTGTTTATCGGCTGGGTTGATCGTGGAGTTTATGGTCCTTTCGGTACCTTACTAGATGACTTGCTAGCAGGGATTGTTGTGCTAGGTATTTTGATTCTCGATTTTCTTACGGTGAATTGGATTGTAGGGGCTTAGAGCCCCCTGGTATTAGGCGAATAATGGATTTAAGAGCATGTATGAAATGCCAATCCAGAACTGAGCGCCAACTGCGAGAATGCGGAATGCGCCTACTAACATCAGGCCGATAATGATAAAAAAGCCGTAGGGAATCACAATGGATTCGTATTTCTGCCTCATATCATACGGCAAGAGTGTCGAAAGCAAGACTCCTCCGGCCAGTGGGTAGATTGGTAGGAGATGAAATAGTGCCAAAAACGCCGAAAGAAAGACCATATTTTCAAAGAGCCGGCTAAAGGCGATCAATGGGCTTCCTTCGGCAACATTGCCAATTGCTAACTGTCCGCCAAGGGCGAGGGTTGACAAGAGCAGCATGGCGATCGGTCCTGATGCAGCGATTTTTACTGGACTCCATTTAGGGTCTACTAGGTTGCGGGTGTTCACAGGGATTGGTTTAGCCCAGCCAAAAATGAAGCCACCAAGCATTGAGCCAATAAGAGGGAATAGAATGGTCCCAACTGGGTCTAGATGAGGGATTGGGTTCAGGGTGAGGCGCCCTTCTCGTTCCGCAGTATCGTCACCCTGTTTTTTTGCCATGTACGCCTGAGCCACTTCACTCACGATCAGTGCTATGATCAGGGCAAGCATCTGGTTGAGAACCCGGGTGGCGAATGAAAAATCCATGAAAAAGTCCTTCTTGTTCTAAAATCGATAACCAGTCTAATATAGCTGCTTCAAAGCATTGTCACAACGCTGCTTGCAGGAGCGATAGGAGTCATCTGATGAAAACGATCATACCAGCCCCGGAGAACCAGCCGTGGATCGAGAAGCTTCATATAGAAAGCTCTCTTTTGAAGCACAATCGCGCCGGTGAAGACCACATCAGGCCCCTGACCATCTATATGCCTCAGGCGGCTCATGACAAAAGCCGGCGCTTTCCAGTTCTCTATTGCTTAGCTCCCTGGACCAACGCGGGGCGAAGCCAGTTTGATTGGCAACCCTTCAAAGAGTCACTTTTTGATCGACTCACCCGATTGATTGACCAAGGGCAAATTCCCCCGTGCATCGTTGTGAGTCCCGATCTTTATACGAGCTTTGGAGGGAGTCAATACATCAATTCGGACTTTTTAGGACCACATGGTGACCACCTTGTTCACGAGCTGATTCCCTTCGTGGAAGAAAACTTCCCCGTGCAGCCTGGTGCTGCTTATCGTGGTGTGTTCGGCAGATCGTCAGGAGGGTTTGGAGCTTTGCGTTTAGCCATGGCCTATCCTGGAACCTTTGCATCGGTGGCTTGCCATAGTGGAGATATGGGCTTTGACGCTGTATATCGCCGTGATCTGATTGATCTATGCAATGGCCTCAAGCGCTACAACGGTGATATTCAGGCTTACATTGACGAATGCCGCCAGGCGGTGAAGGTGTCTGGTCGAGATGTGCATCTTCTGATGCTGCTCGGAATGTCTGCCACCTACAGCCCAGATCTTCACAATCCCGACGGCTTCCAAATTCCAATCGATCTTCGAACTGGGGTTGTGGATGAGCAGGTCTGGCAGCAATGGCTCGGGCATGATCCTGTTCATCTGATCGAAAAGAGCGATCATCAGGATGCTTTACGGCAACTAGCCTGCCTTTATATTGAATGTGGCAATAGAGACCAGTACAATTTGCACTACGGGGCTCGGCAGTTTACAGACAAACTTTCACAAAACGGCATCAGCCATCATTACTTTGAGTTTGATGACAACCATTCCGGAACGTCCTACCGCTACGATGTAAGTCTGCCGTTGATGCTGAGCGCGATGGAGCAAGGCAAACCCTTGTGATATGGGCCTTCTGCTGCCTGCGTCCGCAGCTCCGATCATGACATCTCGAAGCTTTGCTGGTAAGGTGGCTGGTCGGAGGCAAGAACAATCATCAAACTTGGAACGCCTCCCAATAAATTACAAAAATTCTTATAGTTTACCCTATAAAATACCCCATGCTCAGCCCTGTTCAAAAGGGTGGGTCAGAGAGCCATAAGGAGTTAGAAATGAGTCAAGAGATACATGATGTTGTCATCGTTGGGACAGGGCCTGCTGGATTGACAGCGGCGATTTATGCAGCACGGGCTAATCTAAAGCCTGTTATCTATGCCGGAATTCAACACGGCGGCCAGTTGACCATCACCACTGATGTGGAGAATTTCCCAGGTTTCGAAAATGGAATCATGGGCCCCAAGCTCATGCAAGATATGACAGCTCAAGCAGAGCGTTTTGGCACTAAAATCATCTACGACTCCATCACTAGAGTGGAGCTTGACGGACCAGTGAAGAAGCTCTGGGCTGGTGATGATGAGATTCATGCAAAGTCGGTTATTATCTGTACGGGAGCCACAGCGCGAACTCTTGGTCTCGAAGGTGAAGCGCAACTCATGGGTCGCGGTCTTTCTACCTGTGCTACCTGTGATGGCTTTTTCTATCGGAATAAGAAAGTAGCTGTTGTTGGTGGTGGTGACTCCGCAATGGAAGAAGCGACCTACCTGGCGAAGCTTTGCTCTGAAGTGATTTTGATTCATCGACGTGATGTGTTCCGAGCATCGCCGATCATGTTAAAGAAGGCTCAAAACGATCCTAAGATCACTTTCAAAGTGCCTTATGAAACCCTGGAAACTCTATCCGATGATAGTGGCCTTACCGGCGTTCGTATCAAGCATGCGGAAACTGGCGAAACCGAAGACATCGAGCTTGATGGGCTTTTCTATGCGATCGGCCACAATCCAAACTCGGAGCTTTTCAGTGATTACGTGGATGTTGATGATCACGGCTACATTGTGGTGAAGGATTTTACGAAAACTAAGACTCCCGGAGTTTTTGCAGCTGGTGACATCGCTGATCCGAACTTCAAGCAGGCGATCACCGCCGCTGGAATGGGCTGCCAGGCTGCAATCCAAGCCCAGCACTATGTGGAAGCGCTTGATGCGTAAGGAGATTTGATGGGTATATTCGATCGTTTTAAAGGCGGTATTTCGGAAGATGCGGTGCGCGAGGCCTTGAAGGCCGTGCAAGATCCTGACTTACATCGCGATATCGTCAGTCTCGGCTTTGTCAAAAAGGTCGATATCAAAGGCAAAAAGGTTCATGTGGTTGTGGAGTTGACCACTCCCGCCTGTCCGGTCAAAGAGCAGCTTCAGGCCCAGTGTCGCGAAGTTGTGGAAGCTCTTGAGGGAGTCGACGAAGCTCATATTGAGATGACTGCACAAACACCAAAGCGCCGTGACACCATTCCCGATTTAGTGAAAGAGGCTCTCGGTGGTGTTAAAAGCATTATCGCTGTTGCTAGTGGTAAAGGTGGTGTCGGCAAGTCCACCAGTACCGTGAACTTAGCTTATGGTTTGGCCCAGGCTGGCTCCAAAGTTGGCATTCTCGATGCTGATATCTATGGACCATCCATGATGCAAATGACGAAGGTGGGCAAGCCCGAAGAAACGCGAGGCCAGTTGATTGTACCGCCTCAGTTCGGAGGCGTGAAGATCATTTCGGTAGGGATGTTTACCGAAGCGAAGCAGGCTCAAATGTTACGCGGTCCCATGGTAGCTCAAATCATTCGTCAGTTTCTCACGCAGATTGATTGGGGAGAGCTGGACTACTTGTTGATAGATTATCCCCCTGGAACTGGCGATATCCAGCTGACCCTTTCCCAAATAGCTCCGATTACGGGAGCGGTGGTAGTAACAACTCCTCAAGAAGTTGCTTTAATCGACGTCCGAAAAGCGATTTCCATGTTCGACACTCTCAAGGTGCCTGTTTTGGGAGTTGTGGAAACCATGAGTTACTTTATCTGTGATGGCTGTGAAAAAAAGCACTACATCTTTAGAGAAGGTGGTGGTCGACGCGTAGCTAAGGAACATGGCCTGCCCATGATAGGTGAAATCCCTATTGAACCTAAGGTTGCTGCGGATTCTGATGATGGTAAGCCCCTTGTGATTTCGTCACCAGACTCTATCGCTGCCAAAGCCTATTTAGATGCGGCGGGTCAGGTCGCAGCTCAGCAGTCGATCGTGTCTTCCCAATCTGAAGGTGCGTTAAGTCACTTCAAGCTGGAGTGGGAGTAGCCGATGCAAAACTATATACAAGTGAAAAAAATCTGGCAGGAAAACGATCGGCAGCTCGGCATCATTTGGACAGATGATCGGAAGGACATCTTTGATGTCGTGGTTTTAAGGCGTAAGTGCCCGTGTGCACTATGTATCGATGAATGGACTCATGAGCCCAAGTTGAAACCGGAAGATGTTCCAGAGACTCTGAGGCCTCTCATGATCCAATCTGTGGGTCGCTACGCGTTGAATATCCAATTCGACGATGGCCACACAACAGGAATCTACACCTTTACTTACCTTCGCGAATTGGCGGATGGAGCCTAGAGCGCTATTGTCGTTTGGGATTCAGACTTTATTTTTTCGTGAAAAACGTTTCATGGTGGGAGCTAACAAGAAACTTATCCTTTTCTGGCCGTAGCCAGTGAATGGAATAGGCGACTTGGGCTCCCGCAGTATTGCTCTCGCCAAAGGCTTGGCAGGATGCTGCTTGGAGTGTGAGCAGATCTTTAAACACCAGACTTATCTCTACCAAACCATATTCCGCGCGCCCCAGGACGCTTTGCCCCGTAAGTTGACTTGGGTCTAGCTCAAGGCAGAAATAGCTATGATTCTGAGATGCATTTCCAACTTGAGAATTGCCTATGAATTTTGGTCTTGAGCAACGGGTTTGAATAGCTTTGAGCCCACTGTGGGAGGCTAGGGTCTTTTCTAGTCGTTTGTTGCCTTCTGCATCCTTGCCCGTCTTCAAAACGCTTGTTTGATGGCGCAAGTTTATCTGAGAGTTTTGAACCTCTATTGCAAGGGATAGATCGGAATTCGCGATGCAGCGACTGCCGTCTAGGGATTGCAGTAGGGTGCGAATTTCAGTGTTCAAAGCACTATCTAGATTTTTGTAGCTTTGGCTCTGGCTAATACTGTCTTTGGCTTTGTTCTGCTGCACCTGAGATCGGGTCAACATTACGATGATGACGCCAAGTAGCGCCATGGCTACCATCAAGGCAGTCATAGAGAAACCATCAGACCTTGAAAGACTCGGGATCATCGAGAGAACCTTTGCTCAGCCACACAAGAATTGGACTGCTTCGGTATGAAAAAGGTGATTTGCTTTTGAAGGACCATAGGTTTCATCGAACCGATGCTTTGAGTTAAAAACTTGGCCTTATGGAACGGGCGCCTATAGTCTCCGCTGGGATCGAGCTTGCGAAAGGCCTTTTCCATTCTGCGAAAGTGGCTTTCAAGCCTATTGCCCATGTCAAATATAGAAAGTTGACCGTCGAAGGCAGTGAGAAATTGAAAAAAGAAGACCTTGCCAGAACGAGGATAGGCTTTCTTCGCAAGGATTGCTTTCTTTTGCAAGGCATCGATTTTGTTAACATTAACGATTTTCTGTTTCAAGCACGGCTGTTTATCATCTCGCTTGCTGCATATAAAAACACCCATGTATTGAGCCTCATTCTTGATCGCTGGGATCGTGATCGATCGGTTGAATCCTGTGCCTAGAGTTTTGCTAAGATCCAATGGTTCCTGATAAAGGATACTGTTGTCGGCTAAACTTTCAACAGTTAGAAAAAGCTTTTGGCCACGAACCAGCTTGAGGTCATTGCTTATGATATCGAAGTCACCAGTCCGGCACTGATTATTCATCGACTGCAAACGCACATCGAAGTGCCACTTGCCAGATTTTGTTTTTGCCACTGGGCTTAAGCCGATGGCATGCTGAAGCCGAAGCTTTTTACCAGCGAGCGAAGATTTCTTAAGTTCCTCTTGCACCTGCTGATTCTTTGGCATCACCACCGTTTCGGATTTTGGCTTGGAGCGTAAGGTTGGTGCTTCATCGAAGTCAGGTGTTCTTGTTGCAAACCAAAAGACGACCCCAGCTAAGCCAATTACAATGATCAGATGTTTGCTTTTCATGATACCTATCTCCTACTCGGCCAACCATTGAGACAGCGATTCATAGGGTGCTTGATCCCAGTTTTGGTTCTGGAGGAATAAGTCACCACTAGGAACACCGTCAGCAAGGATCACGTGATGGCTTGCTTCGAAAGCTCCTTCCAGTTCAAGGTTCCAAACGGTCTGACCACGACTCGGTGAGTCAATTACAGCGATATCTTTGATTTCTATCAGCGCTAGGGAATCGTCTCCCAGTAGCATATCCCCAGCCTTCAGGAATTCAGCTTTGACAATTCCACGAGTACTGACAAAGGGATGAGTGCGAGTCACGCTAACTGTTCCCTGTGCCGTTTGAATCACATAAATTTTATCATGTTCAGGACCCTTTGTAACTCGGCTGATCTTCTGCGCTTGGTTCAGCCGCGGATTCCAGGCGAGGTCTCCTGGACGAATGGTTTGTATGGCTCGATCGGATCCGTCAGCCATGCGGATCATTGTATTCTCCACAAAGCATCCTTCCGCTCCTCTTTTATCAACTGATTCCGTCAACATTTTACAGTTGTCGTTGGGGTCAAAACCCCAGTAGTAGCCACTGCGATAGCAAACAAATATATCTGGGGCTTTACCTTGATAGTAGTCTTTGTGATAGTAGCTGCCGCCATAGGCGGGTGGGTAGATTCCGTCTCCTAGAACGTTACACTTGTGGGAACACTTCTTGAGAATTTCAAGATAAGTTAGCGGCCCAGAACCACCCGAGCTTGATTTAGCTGTGAGAGTGAAATCTTGAGAGACTTCAATCATGGATCCGTCAACCTGCTGAACAAGGCCAATGACTCTATGGATACCAGAGCTTAGTGATTCAGATTTTTGAATTACAGGCTGTTTGGTCCTCGCTACCTTATTGTTGGTGAACGTAGACTTAGTCGCAATCGGTGCTGTGGTCACTTTACTTTTGCCTTTTGCTTTATCTTTCCTCTTACCTTTTCCCTTAAATTTCTTTCTTTTTTTGTCATCGTCATCGTCTCTCGATCGCTTTTCTTTTTTTGTGCTCTTACCCTCGCTGTCCCGTTGTTCTTGCTCTCCTATAAGCGTAGGTGCTTCCTGAACAGCACCGATTGCATCGGGTTGCTCCGCAAATAGGAAGGCCTTCGTGACTATGTTGTTGCAAGACATTTCGATCTTAACGTCTCCAGCAGAACCCTCGTCTCCATGTTTCAGGATTTTGCCTTCACCATCGACAACTTGTAATTCGCAGTCGCTCATTGGCGGAGGGTCGATTGGAACGAGTGCGTTGGTTGTCCACAGGCGCTTCTTATTCGTGTCTCGCTCGGTAATAGGGACCTCGACTTTTACATAGGCTCCTGTGATTAATAGTGGGTTGCTAGCATCAGTGCCGCAGTTGAACCCTAGTATCTCTACCTTGGCTTCCACCTCCTTGGCTTTGTCAAGGACGCTGGTGTCGCCACCGTGGATCTTAGAGAAATCATTGCTATCTAAGCTGGCGATACTAGGGAGCTTCACTTTTAGAGTTTGCCCAGAACCGTCTGAAACCGACTTGATAGAGTTAGTTTGAGGCACCAATTTGCGAGGAGCGTTACAATTGAAGTCACCGGGTATGTATGGCTCCGGTAGGAGTGCCTGGGGGTCTTGGCTCGACAGCTCGCGGCTTAGAGCAGCAGAGATCACAGTCAGGGCTGATAGAGCCTGGACTTCGGTCTCATGATTCGCAGTTTCAAGTTGCGCCTTTTTCATGAGCTGATCAACTTGACCCTTTTTCTGAAACTGATGAGCTGTAGCCGCGAGGCCGCCCATAAGAACCAGCAATAGGGATATCTTCCCCGATTGAGGTGATCCGAAATACTTTTTCATGTCACGTCCCTTATATATCCTGAATACTAGATCGGACTTAGTGACTTGGGCCTAAAAAAATCTTGATATATGTAGTGATATCAGATGATTACCTGGATGTTTTGGCTCACGAAAATTTGTTGCTTTCGTGACTTTTGGTAAGTCTTGGCAAAGTGGGGGGTGTCTAGGGTTTTTTGCGCCCTGAAAACTCCAGTCTGAGGGGCTCTAGTGCTGCTTCATTGAATTGCTGAGGACGGGTTTCTCGAACCTTTGCCGCGTAGCGATCTGGTAACCGCCCGAGGATCTCCATTTCATAGGAAAGCCAAACGCCGTAAGTTTTATAGACAAGCTCTCTCATGGCGAGGGTCATATCTAGGATATCACTGCTTGTTGCACCCTTGTTAAAAACAAAATTCGCATGCTTTGGGTTCAAGGCAACCTTATCTTGGTTGAGGTCGTGGGCACCTGCTCGATCGAGAAGCATTCCACTGGGGACGCCAACAGCATAATCGTTCTTAAAGACGCAGCCGCAGGATGGGAACGTGAATTGGCCCTTCTGAATGCGGTCTGTTTCACAGTGATCCATGATGGCCTTGATGTCAGTTGCTTGTCCAGGCTCAAGTGCCAGGTGAACCGCTGCAATGATATCGCCGTTATCCATAAAAATGGTATCTTTATAGCCCCGGAACAAGTTTCCTTGGTTGTCGTACGTTTTGACAACACCATCTTGAGAGACAGCGATCACAGTGCTAGCAATTTCACTAATTTCACCACCATAGCAACGAGCGTTCATCCTTACCGTCCCGCCGATTTGCCCGGGAAGGCGATTCATCCAGGCAGCCCCGGCAAGAGAGTGGCTAAGAGCTGTTTGGGCAATCATAGTGTTTTCGACGCCCGCTTCAGCATATATGCTGTTCCTAGTGACTTTGATAGACTTCAGTTTTGTGAAAGCAATCACATCCCCAGGAAAGTGATCATCTAAGACCAGGGAGTTCGTACCGCCGCCAATAACAAAATAGGGAGTCTTGCTTTGATGCAACTGGCTAACAATTTCTGCAAGCTGATCGATGGATTCTGGCTGGTGGAGAGTGTTGCAAGTTCCGCCGGTCTTGTAGTAGGCGATGTCTTTTAGCATGACTTAGGCTTCTTCTTCTGAGAACTCTTGAAACATCTGATCTTGGTAGCAGTTATGATCGTCGCGGGAAAAGAGCACCATGGTGATTCGCTTGATGGTGGTCTTGTCTGAGAACTCATCAATGAACGAGCGCATGGCTTGAAAGGTTAATTCAGCAGCCTGCTGCACTGGAAAGCTATAAATGCCTGTGCTGATCGATGGAAAGGCTAGGTGACGAAACCCAAGTTCATGGCCAAGCTTGAGGCTGTTGTAATAACAAGACTCAAGTAGCTTCGGCTCGTTCTCTTGTCCCCCTCGCCAAACAGGGCCCACAGTGTGGATTACGGCCTTGGCAGGCAGGTTTCCAGCACTTGTCTTGACTGCTGAACCTGTTGCGCAGGAACCAATTTGTCGACACTCCTCCAAGATGATGGGCCCGCCGGCTTGGTGGATGGCGCCATCGACGCCTCCACCGCCAGCCAAGGCTTCATTGGCAGCATTGACCATTCCATCGCAGACAAACTCAGTGATGTCGCCGTGGAAGAGGTCAATAGCTATGCCTTTATAATGGCGAACACCTAGCATTACTTCTTCATCGCTTTTAGTAAGCAGTCACCGATTTCTGCAGTCGTATCAGCAACAACGCAGCCAGCTTCTTTAAGCGCTGCGATCTTCTCTTCAGCAGTTCCATGACCACCGGAAACGATTGCACCTGCGTGACCCATACGCTTGCCTTTGGGAGCTGTTTGTCCTGCGATAAAGGCAGCAACAGGTTTGCTGACATTTTCTTTGATGAACTGAGCGGCCTTAATCTCTGCATCGCCACCAATTTCACCGATAAGAACGATGCCCTCAGTTTCAGGATCTTCTTCAAACTGAGCAAGGACGTCGATGAAGTTCGTGCCGATGATGGGGTCACCACCGATACCAACACAGGTTGATTGACCCACGCCAGCTTTTGTGGTTTGACCAACAGCTTCGTAAGTGAGTGTACCAGATTTTGATACGATTCCGGCCTTTCCTGGCTGATGGATATGGCCAGGCATGATACCAATTTTACACTGACCAGGAGTGATTACACCGGGGCAGTTAGGGCCAACTAATCGTGATGACGATCGGGCTAGAGCCTTCTGCACGGGGACCATATCCAAAACAGGGATTCCCTCAGTGATACAAATGATAAGCTCAATCTCTGCATCGATTGCTTCTAAGATCGCATCGGCTGCAAAGGGAGGAGGAACGAAGATCATACTTGCGTTGGCATTTGTTGCTTCTTTAGCGTCGGCAACGGTATTGAAGATCGGCAGATCACAAGTTGCTTTTTGACCAGCCTTGCCAGGAGTCACACCACCCACAAAGCAAGGTGCATACTCATGAGAAAGGCGCGTGTGAAACTCACCAGACTTTCCCGTGATCCCTTGGGTGATGACTTTTGTGTCTCGGTTGATAAGAATAGCCACTAATTTATCTCCTCGATAGAATTTCTTCGGTTACTTGGACAGTTCCACAATTTTCTTGGCGCCATCTGCCATGTCGTCCGCAGCTTCTAGGTTTAGGCCAGATTCGTTGAGAATCTTTTTACCTTCTTCCACATTGGTTCCCGCAAGGCGAACCACCAATGGTACTTTAAGGCCAAGTTCCTTTGCAGCAGCGACAACACCATTGGCAATCACATCACATCTCATGATGCCGCCGAAGATATTGACGAAGATTCCCTTCACATTCGAGTCGGAGAGAAGAATCTTAAAGGCGTTGGTAACAGTTTCTTGGCTTGCGCCACCACCAACGTCGAGGAAGTTAGCGGGGGTGCCGCCGTAGTGCTTGATGATGTCCATGGTTGCCATGGCAAGGCCAGCACCGTTTACTAGACAGCCGATGTTGCCATCGAGTCCGATATAGCTTAAGCCGTATTTAGAGGCTTCGATTTCCCGCTCGTCCTCTTCGAGGAAGTCGCGCATTTCATCAACTTCTTTTTGGCGATAAAGAGCGTTGTCGTCGAAGTTCATCTTGCCGTCAAGAGCGAACATCTCTCCATCTTGAGTAACCACAAGTGGGTTGATTTCAAGCATCGAGTAATCGTACTTGAGAAACATCTTATATAAGTTTTTAACAATGCCGCCCAAAAGCTTTTGCTCATTCTTGGGTAAGCCAAGGCCAAAGCATAGGGTTCGGATGTGGTGACCTTGAAGGCCAACTGTGGGATCGACATTGACAACGACGATCTTTTCAGGAGTTTTTTCAGCAACCTCTTCGATGTCCATGCCACCTTCAGTGGAGAACATGATGCTGATACCAGCAGTCTCGCGATCGAGAAGAAGAGCGAGGTAGTATTCTTTTTCGATCTTGCTACCAGCTTCGATATAAACCTTGCGGACAAGCTTGCCTTCGGGACCAGTTTGGTGAGTGACAAGTGTCATGCCGATCATTTCTTCAGTGAGTGCTTTGCACTCCTCTGGGGTTTTCGCTAGTTTAACGCCCCCTGCTTTTCCCCTTCCCCCGGCATGGACCTGGGCTTTAACAACAGCGACCTCTGTGCCTAGTCGCCGCATTGCAAACTCAGCTTCAATGCCATTTTGAGCTAGATATCCATCAGGCACCGGAACACCATTTTCGCGGAATAGATGCTTTGCTTGATATTCGTGGATATTCATTCCGTATTCATCCTCCGAAGGGTTGTCTTAATTTCTTTGCACGCGCGCCTAGGCTATCATACTATGGGCTACGGTGACATCACTTATCTAAGAGGATATGCATGCAAGCAATTGGTCAAAAACGTGTCTTAATAACCGGTGGAGCGGGTTTTCTTGGAAGCCATCTCTGCGATCGTTACATCGAAGATGGCTGGGATGTCATCTGCATGGATAACTTTCACACCGGCTCTAAAAATAACATCCAGCATCTGCGTGATCATCCTCGTTTCGAATTAGTGCGTCATGATATCACCGAGCCCTTCATGGCTGAAGTGGACTTGATTTTGAACTTTGCTTGCCCTGCGAGCCCTGTGCATTATCAATCCAATCCGATCAAGACTTTGAAAACGTCTCTATTAGGCACCATGAACATGTTGGGTCTCGCCAAGAGGGTGGGAGCGCGTATCACTCATGCCAGCACCTCTGAAGTTTATGGTGATCCCCAAGTTCACCCTCAGCCAGAAAGCTACTGGGGTAACGTAAATCCTATCGGGCCCCGCAGCTGTTACGACGAAGGCAAGCGCGCCGCGGAAACCCTTTGCTTCGATTATCATCGCGTCCACGATGTGGAAAGCCGAGTGGTTCGAATATTTAACACCTACGGCCCACGGATGGCGGTGAATGATGGGCGGGTGGTGAGCAACTTTATCGTTCAAGCGCTCCGAGGTGATGATATCACTATTTATGGCGATGGCAGTCAGACTAGGTCTTTTTGCTTTGCTAGTGATCTGATTGACGGCATTATCGCGCTAACCCACCAAAGCGACACCCAAGGGCCAATCAATATCGGCAATGATGGTGAGTTCACAGTTAAGGAACTTGCAGAGAAGGTTGTGAGCATCACTAGGAGCTCCTCGAAAATAGTTTATAAGCCTTTACCAGAAGACGATCCGAAAGTACGTCGTCCTAACTTGGAACAAGCTAGAAAATTTCTTGGTTACGAGCCAAAAGTTCGTCTAGAAGAAGGTTTGATAAAGACTGTCGATTACTTCAAGTCCGAATTGGCCCTGTAGGGGCCACTTATCAAGGCATATAGATTTCTACACCGCTGCTTAACAAGTCTTAATTTCTTAACCAAATCTTGAACTTAATTGCCTTGAAATGTAGCGGACTTGGGATTAATCTCTCAATCATAACAAACACAAGAAAAAGTTGCGGGGCGCCCACCCTTGGAAGGGTGGACGAGCCAAACGAGCGATTTGGCCGGCGGGGGATTTTTATCCCGAAAGGAAAAAGGGCACGTGTGCCTTTTAGGATGGCTGGTGCGTGGAAATGAGGATTGAGCTTTCCCGCGACCGCAAAAGGCACGACCGGCGATCAAGGAGTTTTGCTGTCCCGATCAGTCAGTACACTGTAGTGGCATAAGTGGCAAACTGCCAATATTATCATGCTTTCTCATTTATTGTAATTATATCAAGAGCTTATGATTTGGTGAAATCATCAAAGTTTTTAAGATGTGATGCTGAGAAATAAAAGATCAGTAAAAACAAAAGTTTATGACACTTGGCAACCGGCTCTTGAATTCGCTTGTGACTGCATGAGCTGCATTTTGATCGAGTGATGGTGACCAATAAATTGGTAGGCTCTTGAGTAGTTTCCATGCGAGGGTTTGGCTCGACATTGACGGCCTCCCGCCACTAAATCGCTTGCGCGTTTCTAGTGGGGGATTCCTGTAGCACTTCAGCCACAGCGATTCCCGCCCGAATCGGGAGCT